>NZ_JBMGPW010000009.1:0-125714 GCF_049060325.1 Vescimonas sanitatis
ACCGGGCGTTAGGGACTTGACGCCGTTGGTGGCGATAACCGGGGTCAGCTTCGTCACATCTGTGCCGCGGGGCATGGTGATGGTAATAGTATTGGTGCTGTTGTTCACCGCGCCGGCCACACCGTTGATGGAGAAGCTGGTGATGCCCTTGACAGTCGTTGTGGCCGTCTCCCACTTGCAGGTGATGGTCACATTGCCTGCAGGCATAGTAAAGCGGTTACCGGTGATCTTCACCGTTTCACCACCTGCCACAGCCAGCGAGTAGGTCAGAGAGCCTTCTGCCATCTGATAGCCGCTGTCGGGCGTTATGGTTTCACAGTACCCGTATGAGGTATATGTATCACTGCCAGCAGCAAATAGCTGACAACACGGCATGAGCGCAATGCCCTCAAACCGGCATTAAAACGGATGCGGCTGCGAATTCATTGTGCTCGGTATGTATTGCCCCAAGATACGCAAGGCAAAACTATAGGAAACGGCCGCATATTCATCATAGTCACTAAAGACAAAAGATGCAGGGACGAGTGTTGATAGCTCTCGTCCCTGCGTCTTTTGTTTCATGGTCTGGCTCCGGTATAGTCCATGTTGAATATATGCGAGCGTTGTCTCAGGCAAATGATAAGACAGACACTTCTTGCCTGCAAACAGTGTTCGCAGCGCAAAGGGCGTTGGCACTTTTTCGCTTCCGCAACCGGTGTATGCGCTGAAATGTCCATTCGCAGCGAAGATCTCTTCTATTTGTAGATCGCATCAGACACGGTGAAAGCCCCCTTACCTTGGCGCCGTGCAATGCGGATAGTCCCGCAGCCGTCCGGTGTACAGCCGGGTGTGGGGCAGCTTCAGGAAGTGGATGGGTTGGACGACACGGGTGCGCAGCTCACACGCGCCGCGCACCTCTGCGTGCAGCAGCATATCCTCCACAAATTCCGAGCAGTAGTAGCAGTTCGACCGCTTCCAGAGGATGTGGAAATACGCCAGGAGCAGGCCGCCCAAATTATAGGAAAACTGCTCCCGCCGCGCCCACATGGCCTCCAGCGTCGCCTCCAGCGCCGCGTACCGCTCCTCGGTGATCTCCACCGCAAGGATGATGGCGGTGGTATCGGAGAAGCGGCGGAACGTCCCCGCGTGGGGGGATTCGATGACGAAGCCACCCCAAAAGGGGTTATAGGGATGCCTGCGCCCGAAGGAATACATCCTCGTCAGGTCCTGGGACAGGCTGAGGGAGGCGTGGTTGTACTCCGCGCCGGTGATACGCTTCAGAATACGGGACAGCATCGTACCCGTTTGTGTGATGACGATAAAAATCTGCTTGTGCGTCCCGTTCATAAGGCTCCTTCGCATGCCGGACGGCCTGTGCGCCGCCGCGATGAGTGGGTCATTTGCGGTTCATTCCGACGGCTCTCCCGTCAGAAAGGTGCGTCTATCTTATCAATCACAGCTATGGATGTCAAGGCGGTTCTATGTCAAGGCTACCTTGAAAAGTGCCGGCATACCGACTTTGTGACAGTTTTGTGACACTTCCCCCGCACTTTTGCGGGGGAAGTCAGAGACTTCTTCTGATATGATACAGACAAGGTTGATACACAACCACAAATACTTCAAAAAAGGAGCGTAACATACCATGAAAAAGAAAACAGTTTGGAGCCTTTTACTGGCACTGGCAATGACGGTTACAGCCATCGGAGCATCGACTGCGGCATTTGCCGCTGCGCCCAATCAGGCAGAGCCGCAGACCCTCATAGCTACCGAAAACGAGGATGCCATTTGGGATCAGATCGAGGCACTGGAGGAAAAAAGCGATGCCGTATTCCAGAGAAATGAAGCACTGTGGGACAAGGTGGACGAGGCCTGCAATGCCCTGCCTGATGACTACGATTTCGAGAACTTTGACGAGGCGGCGTTCATCCGCGGCATGACTACGCTGACGGAGGCGGAGAAGGAGACCCTTCTGAATGACATCAAGGAGCTGAACGAGCTGGATGCCCAGATGGAGAAGCTGTATGGACAGCTGCCCGAGTGCGACAATATGCCGCTTTACGAGAAGGCACTGGAAAAGGCCGACCCCAAGGTACTGGATGAGATCGACACCCTGGAGCAGGAGTATGACCGCCTCTGCGAGAAGAACGCCGATCTGTGGGACAAGGTGGACGAGGCGTACTTCAACCTGCCAGACGACTACGACTTCGACAACTACGATGAGGCCGCCTTCATCCGCAGCCTGAGCTTCCTGACCGACGCGGAAAAGGACGCGCTGATCGCCGACTACAACCGTCTGGTAGAGCTTGATAACCAGCTGTGCAAGCTGTACGACACCATTTGGGGCAATACCGGCTGCGAAAGCGGCATCTGCCCCTTTTGACGGCAAAGAGTTTTTCTGATATGATGAACTAAATACGACGCCGATGCTGCGCCTGTGCGCAGCATTTGGCGCTGCTTTCAAGGAGGTCACCATGGGACATTCCATCTATTTGGCGGACGATGAAAAGAGCATTCGGGAACTGCTCCATAGCTTTTTGGCAAGTGACGGATATACCGTGCGCTCCTTTGAAAACGGCGACGCGCTGCTGGAGGCATTCCGTCAGGAGCCTGCGGAGCTGGTCATACTGGACATTATGATGCCCGGCACGGACGGCCTTGCCGTTTGCCGGGAGCTACGGTCTGTTTCCGATATTCCCATCATCCTGCTTACGGCCAAGGACAGCGAGCTGGACTACGTCATGGGCATCAGCCAAGGCAGCGACGATTATCTCACCAAGCCCTTCCGTCCCACCATACTGCTCATGAAGGTGAGAGCCCTGCTGCGCCGGGTGGAGATGGACAGGGGGAAAACAGCGGCGGCAGTAGATGAATTGCGCTATGGAGATCTCCGCTATTCCGCCACGGAAAATGCCGTCCTTTGCGGGAATACACCTGTTGCGCTGACCCAAACCGAGCTGCGGCTGCTTAGCTATATGCTGAAGCAGCCGGAGAAAGCCTATTCCCGCGAGGAGTTACTTAATGCAGTATGGGGCTTCGACTCGGAGGTGGAGACCCGCGTGACCGATGAAACCCTGCGCCGCATCCGAAAAAAGCTGCTGCAAGCGGGCAGCACTGTCAGCGTAAGCACCATATGGGGCTTTGGGTATAAGCTGAAGGAGGCGGAGCGCACATGAAAAACATCAAGCTGCGGATCGTGTATCTGATCCTCGGTGCGGCACTGCTGCTCTTTGCCCTTTTCATGCTGGCGGTGAACGTAGTGATCCCCGCCCACTTTGTAAGCGAGGCGGAAAAGGCGCTGCGCAACGAGGCGCAGTATGAGAATCGCACCATTCCTTACACCTATGAGGGCGAGGTGTATGATGACGATTGGGACGACGGGGCGGAGGAGCATTTCTTCACGCCCAGCATTGTGTTTCTTGAGCTGGAGAACGGCTACCAGCCCAACACATGGAGCCAGGACACCTATCGGCTGGAGAAAAAGCTGCTGGCGTATTGCAGTGAACGGTCTGTTGCGCCCAATCGATGCCACGACTTCAAGGCAGACAAGCACCACCTGATCTTCATGCCTGTGCAGGAGGACTACGGTAATTCGGAAAAACCGTATTCCTATATCATGTACATAGATATCGGGCCCATCACCCGCTATATCGTGACGCTGAACTGGGCGTTCTTTGGGGTGCTGCTGGCAATTTCCTCCGTCATGTGCCTGCTGGGGTTCCGGTTTGGCCGTGATATTGAGAAGGAGGCGGAGCGGCAGCAGACCTTCTTCCAGAATGCCTCCCACGAGCTGAAAACGCCGCTTATGGCGATACAGGGCTATGCGGAGGGCATACAGGCGGGCGTGATGGACACGGCCAGCGCGGCGGAGGTGATCCTGGAGGAAAGCGACCGCATGACGGAGCTGGTGGAGGAACTCTTGGACATCTCGAAAATCGATATGGGGCGGCAGCAGCTTGCCCTTTCCGAAACGGATATTCGGGAGCTGCTCTACGACAGCATACGCGCCGTGGAACCGGCAGCCGCTGCCAGCGGCATTACCATCGCGCCGGACTTCCCTGAAGAACCCGTCATGGTCAAATGCGATGACACGCAGATCCGCAGGGCGGTCACGAATATCCTGACCAACGGATTGCGGTATGCCCGCAGCGAGCTGCGCCTGACCTGCCGGCCCGACAAACGGAATGTGATAATCCGGATACAGGACGATGGGGATGGCATTGCCGAGGGAGACCTGCCCCACATCTTTGAGCGCTTCTACATGGGGAAAAGCGGCAAATCCGGCATCGGCCTTGCCTTGACGAAGGAGATCATTCACCTGCATAAAGGTACGATCCGCGCCTACAACGGGGACACCGGCGCCGTTTTCGAGATATCCTTTCCGGTGAGCAGATAAGAAGATCACCGCGCCGCCTTCGAGCGTCCCTCTTGCAAAAAGGACGGGCCTGGAAAGAATCTTTGCTGGTGCCGGGCGGAGAGTTTCCCGTGATTTCCTCTTGTGCCCACATTGTCAGAATGGAGTACATCTATGGACTGCAAAACAAAAAAATATCTGCATATTTATGACTGGAACTACTGGTGGGGGTACTACCGCTGCGGCAAGGACTGGGACCCTTTCGACGCGGCTGAGTTTTCTCTTTCCGAGGACGAGGCGGGAGAGGCGCCCTTTTTCCACTTTGATTTCCATAACCTCTCCGCACTTCACCAGACCATTCGGGACGGTGAGTTTGTGGAGCCGGATAACCCGGATCATCCGCACTTTCTGGAGCAGGCAAGGCGGCTTAGAAGCGGTGAACAGGACTGGTTCGTCGGGGCGCTGTACTATCCGCTTTTTTCACCGGAGATGCATTTCTGCAACGCCTCCGTCCGGAGCGGCGTCCCGCTGACACAGTTGCTTTCCCCGTCTGTACCGCCCTATTACGGGGTGATCTTTCTCCGGGAGGAGCGCCCCCTCACTCCGGAGGTGCTGACGCATTGGGCGGAGACACTGTCCCAACCCCTGTTCGGCCAGCCGTTTTCCTGTACGCTTGCACAAGTCCCCAGCCGACAGGAGGCAATGGAGCAGTTTGAGAATGAGATGCGGCTGATGCGATGAACAAGCGCCAGCCGCGCTGCCCGGCGGCAGCTGCAAGGCCCCCAACGCCCTGCGGGTGCAGAATTACTTACAACGGAGAATACACATGACTTTTGAAATTCACAGTGATATCACAAATCGATCTATGACCGTAGCTGCCCGCGCGATGCGCAAGGTGCTGCGGCGAAAACGCAGCATCCTTTGGGCCATTTTCGGCTGGAGCGTCTTTTTCATCAACGCATTGCTGCTGATCCCATTCGACGGAGAGCCTTTTACGCTTGATGCCAGTACGGTGACTTCCCTGCTGGTAGAGGTGATGCTGCTGTCCGTTCTGCTGTTTCAGGACCGATTCAATGGCATGATCGCCTGTAAAAACACGCTGGCAGGCACGAAGGACTATCATATTGCGTTCGGCGAGGAGTCCTATACCGTCGTTACGGAGGTCACCACCTCCACGTTTCGCTATGAACTGATCGACGCCATGGCGGAGTCGCAGGACTACATCATCTTTCTGATGAAAAAACGCTATGCGCAGCCTCTGGACAAGCGCACCCTCACCGGCGGGACGGTGGAGGAATTCAAACGATTTCTTGAGAAGAAGACCGGAAAGGACTTCCGGCATGTGAAATGAACGGATTTTCTATAACGCCCTTTCGCGGGCCGCATTTGCTTCTGCTTTTGCTTACGAATACGCTCAAGGTCGAACAATTGCAGTTGTATACGCAAAGGGCGTTTCGCTGACTGTGGTTTTTCAAAAAAGGAGCCGGCGAACCTCAGACGGAAAAATAGTTGAAAGAAATATTCTTCGATCTTTGTAACTTTTTGGCTTGCTGGGAATCTAATATATAGATTTGAAGAGATGGGAGGGAACTGTGTGGACG
Organism: Vescimonas sanitatis; assembly: GCF_049060325.1. Taxonomy (NCBI): domain Bacteria; kingdom Bacillati; phylum Bacillota; class Clostridia; order Eubacteriales; family Oscillospiraceae; genus Vescimonas; species Vescimonas sanitatis. Next base: position 5,932 of record NZ_JBMGPW010000009.1, read on the forward strand.
GATTTGAGATCATCTATTCTAAATACAGCCCTCTGGTTTTTCGATATCTGCTTTCCCTTGGCGCGGATTTTCTGAGTGCTGAAGAACTAACAGCAGAAACCTTTTATCGAGCGTATATCAATTTCGACAAATATAAGGGAGAGAGTAAAATTGAAACTTGGCTCTGTGCAATCGCGAAAAATGAGTATCGTAAGGATTGTAAAAGAAGAGAAAAGGTAACCGCTACGGAAGAAATAGACCGAGCCGCAGAACAGACAGACTTGGTTGACCGCCTGCTGGATAGGGATCAGGCGATTTCCATATACAAAACAGTTCACAGCATGGCTGAGCCGTATAAAGAGGTTTTTCTGCTTCGCGTCTTAGGGGAACTCAGCTTCAAGGAAATATCACATATTTTTGGGAAGTCTGAATCATGGGCAAAGGTCACTTTTTTCAGAGCAAAGATCAAAGTAGTAGAAAAGAGGGAGGCATCTATATGAATAATGTCACTTGCAGTATTGTAGAGGATCTGCTTCCTCTTTATATGGACGGCTGCTGCTCTAAGGATAGCCAGCAGGCGGTTGCCGAACATATGAAAACCTGCGAAAAATGCAGGGAAACGTATCGCCATTTGCAGAGTGATTTGCCCACCATCGCAAATGAAACGACCGATATGCGCTCCGAGGAAATTGCGCGTTCCCTTTCAAAAAGAATCAGGAAACGCAAAGCGGCGGCTGCGGTGTTTGCGGTAATATTCTTTGTGTTTGCAATGCTCTCTCTCTTCTTTGTAGGCAAGGCGATCATGATAATGAGAGGGCAGGGTTCACCGGTATCTCTTGGCAGTCTGGAAAGCGCGGTAAATCTCTCTGAGGGCGATTTCTCCTGTTCCGCCCAAGATATAGGTGCTCACAGCTTTTTCACCAACACAACGAGAATCATTATTAGAACCGACGCTCCCTTAGATGAGACGGTGACGGTTCGTCTTTGGAATACAGAAAACATGAGCGAGAACATTCTGTTGGCCCGCCTTGACAAAAAACAGAAAATCTGCACCTTTACGCATCTAACCAGCCGGAACCGCTATGCGATCACGGTAGACGATACGCCCGATATAAGCATATCTGTCAGTAGTCGTCTTACATTTTGGGAAGCACTTTCTCAGGCATTGCAAAATGAATAAGCGCTTTGAGGCCGGGGTATGGGGCGCGGAGACCCGCAAAGCCAACAGCGGACGCCGTGCAAGAGCAGGCGGCTCCAGCTGAAGAAAACGAATTGCCGAAGCAGCTCGATCCATTTCAATCTATCAGTCTAACAGAAGCTTGAACCATGGGCGGCGGGACAGTAAACTGTCCCGCCGCTCTGATTTTCAGCGGGCATGGTCGTGCTCGTGCATAATGGAGCCCCACGCCGAGGCTGACGTTGTCGGTGTTTTGCGGCACAAGGCGGGGCATTTTTTCCGAATACGAGCGGAAAGGAGGGAAATTTCTTCCGAAATCAATCTTGACAAATATTATCAAGATTGATAGAATGAAAATACAACCAAGGGAAAAGGGGATGCAGGAATATGCTCATCACAAGGGAAACAGACTATGCACTGCGGATGCTGCGGGTACTGCTGGACGGAGAGAAGCACTCCGCCGCCGAGATGGCGGAGACGGAGCTGATCCCCATGCAGTTCGCCTATCAGATCCTGCGAAAGCTCTCCACTGGGGAACTGGTGCAGGTGAGCCGGGGCGCGTCCGGCGGCTGCCGGCTGTCCTGCGACCTGCGTAACGTCAATCTCTACGACCTTATGGTCGTGATGGGAGAGCATGACGTCCTGTGCGCCTGCATGGAGCCGGGGTATAACTGCCGCTGGCAAAGTGAACACGGGAAATGCGCCATCCACTGCCAGCTAACGGAGCTGCAGCGAAAGCAGGACGAGGCGTTCCGCGCCGTGAGCCTGCACCGGCTGCTGACCGGTGAAGCAATTAAAAAAGAAGAAGTGACCCAACAAACGTGACATAAGGAGGTACACCGTATGCTGTTTCAGACCACACCCGCGCACGAGGAGCTGCGCGCCAAGATCCGAGCCTTTGCGGAGGAGGAGATCAAGCCTCTTGCTTTCCTGCTGGATCAGAACAACGAGTTTCCCGATGAGGCTGTTCAAAAGATGGGACAGCTGGGCTGGCTGGGGCTGCCGTTCCCCAAGGAATACGGCGGCGCGGGGCTTGACATTCTCAGCTATGCCATCGCCGTGGAGGAGCTGGCCCGTGTGGACGGCGGCGCGGGCGTGATCCTCTCCGCCCACGTGTCGCTGGGCGCGTGGCCCATCTTCGCCTACGGCACGGAGGAGCAGAAGCGGAAGTATCTCGTACCGCTGGCAAGAGGCGAGAAGTTGGGTGCCTTCGGCCTTACCGAGCCTAACGCAGGGTCGGACGCCGGCGGCACGGAGACCACGGCACTGGACAAGGGCGACCACTACCTGCTCAACGGCGGCAAGATCTTTATCACCAACGCGCCCAAGGCGGACACCTATGTGGTATTCGCCGTCACCACGCCGGACATCGGTACCCGGGGCATCTCCGCCTTCATCGTGGAGAAGGGCTGGAAGGGCTTTGAATTCGGCGACCACTACGACAAGATGGGCATTCGTTCCTCCTCCACGGCGGAGTTGATCTTCAACGACGTGAAGGTACCCAAGGAGAACCTGCTGGGCAAGGAGGGCGACGGCTTCAAGATCGCCATGTCCACGCTGGACGGCGGCCGCATCGGTATCGCGGCGCAGGCACTGGGCATCGCCCAGGGGGCCTTTGAGCACGCGCTGGCCTACGCCAAGGAGCGCGTTCAGTTTGGAAAGCCCATCGCGGCACAGCAGGCTGTTTCCTTCAAGCTGGCGGATATGGCCACCAAGCTGCGCTGCGCCCGCTTCCTGGTCTACTCCGCGGCGGAGCTGAAGGAGCAGCACGCCCCCTACGGCATGGAGTCCGCCATGGCGAAGATGTACGCCTCGGACATCGCGCTGGAGGTCACCAACGACGCCATGCAGATCCACGGCGGCACCGGCTTCCTCAAGGGCATGGAGGTGGAGCGCGCCTACCGCGACGCCAAGATCACCACCATCTATGAGGGTACCAACGAGATCCAGCGGGTGGTCATCGCCTCCCATCTCATCGGCAGGCTGGGCAAGAGCAGCGGCGGCGAAAGCCGCTCAACGGCCAAGAAGCCCGCGCCCATCACCGGTATCCGCAAGCGCACCATCTTCCGGGAGGGCGACGCCGCCCAGCAGGTCAACGATCTGGTGGCGGCACTGAAAAAGGACGGCCACGACTTCTCCGTGGGTATCCCCATGGATACGCCCATTCCCAAGGCGGAGCGTGTGGTCTCCGCCGGTAAGGGCATCGGCGAGAAGAAGAACATGAAGCTGGTAGAGGGTCTGGCCAAGGCCGCCGGCGCGGCCATCGGTTCTTCCCGCCCTGTGGCGGAGACTCTCAAATACCTGCCCCTTGACCGCTATGTGGGTATGTCCGGACAGAAGTTCACCGGCAACCTCTATATCGCCTGCGGCATCTCCGGCGCTACCCAGCACCTCAAGGGCATTAAGGACGCCTCCACCATCGTGGCTATCAACAAAAACGGCAACGCACCCATCTTCAAGAACTGCGACTACGGCATCGTGGGCGACGTGATGGAGATTTTGCCCCTGCTCACCGCCGCGCTGGATAGCGGCGAGAAGCAGCCCGCACCGCCGATGGTGAAGATGAAGCGTCCCACGCCGCCCAAGCCCACGCCCATCGGCGACACCTATGTGTGCGGCGGCTGCGGCTACGAATATGTGCCGGAGCTGGGCGACGAGGACGGCGAGATCGCGCCGGGTACGTTGTTTGAGCAGCTTCCCGCCGACTGGGTGTGCCCGGAGTGCGCGGAGGGCAAGGATCAATTTGTGAAGGCTTGAGCCGGGAGGGTATGAGATATGTATTGTGTGCGTAATGTGACCAGCGACCTCTACTGGGTGGGCGCCAACGACCACCGCCTTGCCCTGTTTGAAAACTGCTTCCCCATTCCCCGTGGCGTCAGCTACAACGCCTACTGTCTGCTGGACGAGAAAACGGTGCTGTTCGACACCGTGGACTGGTCCGCCTGCCGCCAGCTGCTGGAGAACCTGAACCACGTCCTGAACGGGCGGGAGCTGGACTATCTGCTCATCAACCACTTAGAGCCGGATCACGCCGCCTGCATCGAGGAGATTTTACTGCGGCATCCCAAGGTGAAGGTCATCTCCAACGAAAAAGCCTTTATGCTCATGCGGCAGTTCGGCTTCCACGTGGACGACCACGAGTGCATCGAGGTGAAGGAGGGGGACACCTTCTCCTTCGGCCGGCACACCGTCACCTTTGTGGGCGCACCTATGGTGCATTGGCCGGAGGCCATGGTGACCTTCGACCTCACCGACGGCGTGCTGTTCTCCGCCGACGCCTTCGGCACCTTCGGCGCGCTGGACGGCAAGCTGTTTGCCGACGAGGTGGACTTTGAGCGGGACTGGCTGGACGATGCCCGCCGCTACCTCACCAACATCGTGGGCAAGTACGGCCCCCACATCCAGCTCCTGCTGAAAAAGGCCGGTGGGATCCTGGATCAGATCAAGTATATCTGCCCCCTCCACGGCCCGGTGTGGCGGGAGAATCTGGGCTGGTTCATCGGGAAGTACGACACATGGAGCCGGTACGCGCCGGAGGAAAAGGGCGTGCTGATCGTCTACGCCTCCATGTACGGCAACACGGAGAACGCGGCGCAGGCACTTGCGGCAAGGCTCTGCGACAAGGGAATGAGCCGTGTGGCACTGTACGACGTGTCCTCCACCCACGTGTCCCAGCTGATCTCCGAGGCGTTCAAGTACAGCCACATCGTGCTGGCCTCGGTGACCTACAATCTGGGCATCTACCCCGCCATGCACGACTTCCTTATGGACATGAAGGCGCTGAACCTGCAAAACCGCACCTTCGCCCTCATTGAAAACGGCTCATGGGCGGTGAAGTCCGGCGACCTCATGCAAAAATTCGTCAACGACGAGCTGAAGAACATGACGGTGCTCAACGAGCGGCTCAGTCTCGCCTCCTCGCTGGGGGAGGACAAGGCCGTTGAGCTGGAAACGCTGGCGGACGCGATTTTGGAGTCCGTGCAGTGACCGGCGCGGGGAGCGGAAGAAAGAAATAGGCTGCCGCCTCCCTGCCGGGGAGACCGTATTCCGCGAGAGAGGGCGGACAAGCACGATCCCGCGCTTGTCCGCCCTTTTTCCAAAAGAGGCACAGCGAGTCAGAACGTAACAAAACGAGTTTCGGAAAGGAGATGCTACTATGAATTACAGTGCTATGATCCAAAACCGCAAGTCCGTTCGCGCCTTTCGCGGAAAGGAGGTGCCGAACGAGGTGCTTGCCCAGCTTCGCACCTACTATGAAAAGACCTGCCCCCGCCTTGTTCCGGAGATCGCCACGGAGCTGATCGTGCTGGACAAGGACGCGCAGCCGGCACTGGAAAGCTCCGCGGGCTACCAGCAGTTCCTCATCGGTGCGCCGCACTATCTGCTCCTTATGTCCGCCCGGCACATCCACGCGGGCGTCAACGCCGGGTACATGATGGAGGATCTTGTCCTCAAGCTGACGGAGCTGGACATCGACACCTGCTGGCTGACCTTTACCGACAGCGACAAGATCAAAAAGGCTCTGTCCCTCACCACCCCGCTGGAGGTGGCGGCCATCGTGGCCTTCGGCTACGGAGAAAAGACGGCGAAAAAGCTGCGGATGAACATTCAGAGCATGTCGCAGATCGATGTGCAGGCCGAACAGCAGTACTACGCGCCGAAAAAGAGCGTGCATGAGCTGGTCCACATGGAAAGCTGGAGCAACAAGTCCGGGCTTGATGAAATGATGGACTTCTATGACGATATGCTCTGGCAGGCCTTCTACGCCGCCTCCCTGTCCCCCAGCTACCTCAACCGCCAGCCCTACGGCTTCCTTGTCCGTGGCCACAGCATCTATCTGGTGCAGCAGGAGGACGCCTACACCGACAACCTCGACGCCGCGCTGGATCTGGGCATCGTGCTGCTCCACTTCTCCGCCGTCGCCTCCCAGTGGGCGGGAAGGGTGCGCTGGGAGCTTTCCCCGGATGCGCCGGACGGCCTGCCCGCAGGGCATCGCGCGGCGGCCGTGTGCCGGGTGTAGCGGCGCTGTTTTCGTCCCCTATTGGGAGCATTTGATTCAGATAGAAAAACCGGCTAATGCCGGTTCCAAGCAGAAAATCAGGAGGTGTTTTTCCGATGGCCATCCGAACGGTAACGGATGCGATCCGCTATGTAGGGGCGGACGACAACACATTGACACTCTTTGAAAACCAGTACCCCGTCCAGCCTATGGGTGTGAGCTACAACTCCTATATCATTTTGGATGAGAAGATCGCTGTGATGGACAGCGTGGACGCACGGGCGGCGGAGGAATGGCTTTCCAATGTGGCGCAGGTGCTGGAGGGGCGCAGCCCCGACTATCTTGTGGTCACACACATGGAGCCGGATCATTCCGGCAGCCTCATGCATTTGGCGCAAAGGTACCCGGAGATGAAGCTCGTGGGAAATGCGAAAACATTTACCATGATCAAGCAGTTTTTCGGCACAGGTGCGTTGACAGAGGACCGTATGCTGGAGGTTGGCGAAGGAGATACGCTTTCCTTGGGTACGCACCGGCTGCGCTTTTTGCTGGCGCCGATGGTACACTGGCCGGAGGTAATGACAGCGTATGAGGAAACAGAAAAGATCCTGTTTTCAGCGGATGCCTTTGGCCGCTTCGGCGCACTGGAGCGGACTGCCCGCGCCCCGTGGGCACCACAGGCGCGGCGGTATTATTACAATATCGTCGGCAAATACGGCGCGCAGGTGCAGGCTCTGCTGAAAAAGGTCTCCGCGCTGGAGGTCAAAACGATCTGCCCGCTCCATGGCCCGATGCTCACAGAGGGGTTGGAGGAGTATCTGCGGCTGTATGACCTGTGGTCACAGTGGAAGCCGGAGGAACCGGAGAGCATACTGATCGCTCATGCGTCCATCCACGGAAACACCGCCCATGCGTCGGAGATCCTCAAGGGCAAGCTGGAGGGAAAAGGCGTGCGAGTTACCTTGTGCGATTTGACGGTGACAGACCTCTCCTATGCCGGGACCAGCGCATTTTACTGCGGGAAGCTGGTATTGGCGTGCTCCACTTATGACGGTGGGCTGTTTCCACCCATGAGAGCGTTTTTGGAGCATTTACAGGCCAAGGGCTTCCGGAGCCGCCGGGTCGGCTTGATGGAAAACGGCTCCTGGGCCCCTGCCGCCGCACGGCTGATGCGCGCTGATCTGGAGAACATGAAGGATCTCCGACTGTGCGAAACGGAGGTATCGCTACGCGGCGCACTGAACCAAACCAGTGAGGCACAGATGGATGCTCTGGTGGCTGAGCTCTGCGCGGAGTAGGCACCGAGTTTGGTTTCATCCGGCCGCCCGATGCATCAAAAGTGAAACGGCGTTGCTGATTTAGACGGCAATATGGTGCTGCGTGAGGCCGAAGCCTTGAGAATGGATAAAAGCGCAGCCGCAGAGAACATCTGCGGCTGCGCTTTTTGCTGCACTTCCTTGCAATTTACAGCGCTGCCTTTTTCCACGTCCTGATCTTCGTCCGAAACGTTCCGAAGGGCGCGACGGTATTGACATGGATGAATTTGTACACCTCCCACACCGCTGTTTTGGTGGCGTCATCTGTCCACCTTCTCATGTGCGGCTGGAACAGCTCCTCCTCGCTCATAGAATCGATCATGGTCTGGATCGCGGCGATATTTTCATTTAATTTGCCCTTCAATTCCGCCAGGGACAAATGGGCGTAGGTGTCCGTGAACCATTGGTACAGGTCGCCCAGCTGGTTCCACTTGAATTGCTCCGACGGTGTTTCCACGTCCATTCCGCGCTTCTCATCAGCCTCCCAGCTCAAAAGCAGCGTTGTCCATCCCACCTGATACGCAAGATTCTCTGCCGGTGTCCTGTCCACACCGGGTACTTTTTTATCCTTCAGGGCTTCCGGGACCGTATCAAACTCAGAAATGTACTTTTCAAAGCTCTGACGGATCTCGTTTTTGAGATCCTCTTTATCCCTGTATGTTCTCAAGACAGTCTCCTTTACCGGTTCTCCGCTAGATATTCCTCCGCGTAGTGGACGGCCACCGCGCCGTCGGCCACGGCGGTGACCACCTGCCGCAGCGCCTTGGTGCGCACGTCGCCAACGGTAAACACGCCGGGGAGGTTCGTGCGGGTGGATTCGTCGGCGATGATATAGCCGGCCTTGTCCAGCGCCAGCTCGCTTTGAAACAGCTCCGTTGCCGGAGCTCTGCCCACGCTGATGAACACACCGTCGCAGGCAAGGTCGTGCTCCGCGCCGGTGTTGACATCCTTCAGCCGAAGCCCTGTCAGGCGGTTCTCGTGCAGCAGAGCAGAGACGGTGCTGTTCCAGCAGAATTCTACATTGGGCGCGTTCATCAACGGCTCATGATAGACCTTCGTTGCCCGCAGGCTGTCCCGGCGGTGGATGAGGTAGACCTTTTTTGCAATACGGGACAGGGTCAGGGCGTCCGCTGCGGCGGAGTTGCCGCCGCCTACCACCGCCACGGTCCTGCCCCGATAGGGCGCGCCGTCGCAGGCGGCGCAGTAGTGAACGCCCTTTCCAACAAGCGTTTCCTCGCCGGGAACGCCCAAGGGACGGGGCGACGCGCCGGTGGCGATAACTACCGTGCGCCCCTGAAAGACGCCCTCGCTGGTCTCCAACGTCTTGATCTTCCCGGAAAGGCTTGCCTTGTACACCTCCGCCAGCTCCGTCACCGCACCGAAGCGCTCGGCACTCTGCTGCATTTTTTCGCCCAGCGTAAAGCCGTCGATGCCGCTTTCAAAGCCGGGATAGTTGTCGATCAGCTCTGTCAGCGCCATCTGCCCGCCTGCGGAGAGCTTTTCCAGCACCAGCGTGGAAAGTCCGGCACGGGCGGCGTACAGGGCGGCGGTGTATCCGGCGGGGCCGCCGCCGATGATGATTATATCGTGGATTTTTTCCATGGCCGTCTCCTTACTGAGAAAGAGTTTCCTTGATGAATGCATCTATGGCCGCCTTGGAGCCGGGGGCGACAATGGAGCCGAGCACCTCACCGTTCTTAAAGAGCAGCAGCGTGGGGATGGTGTCAATACCGAAGCGCTGGATGAGCTGCGGCTCCTCGTCGTAGTTGATCTTCCCGGCGATGAGGGTGTCTGCGTACTGCTCGCCGACCTTGTCGAAGGCCGGAGCAATACGGCGGCAGTAGGGGCACCACTGGGCCCAGAAATCCACCAGCACGGGCTTGTCCGCGCGGAGAACGTCGTTTTCAAAGCGGTTGGTCGTAATGGTAAGCATCGTAAAATCCTCCTATTTCTGTGTAAAGAGTCGTGTTTCAATATCTGTGATCGTAATGCGCGAGAGATAGGCGGCACATTCCTCGTTCATGTTCCGGTACAGCGCGTCCATGACCCCCGCCATGCCGGAGCAGATGGCGCAGTCACGGTCGATGTCCCCGCTGTGCCACGCACAGTCCACGAAGCGGGTGTTTACCGCCTCTGCCACCTGCCGCAGGGTCAGCATCGCCGGGTCTGCCGTCAGGCGGTAGCCGCCGTCCAAGCCCTCCCGGGTCTCCACCATTCCCGCCTTTTTCAGCCCCACCATGACGCGGCGAACGCGGGTGGGGTTGGTGCAGATGTTCTCCGCCAGCGTCTCGCTGCTGAGGGAGTGTCCGCTGTGGCTCAGGCAGACCAGCGCGTGAACGGCCAGATTAAAGGAACTGTCCATGGTTATCCCTCCTGCGATAAACTGTGCTTGTGAAAAGCACAGTTTATACTGTAACTATAGCAGATACAGTTTGGCATGTCAAGCTTTTTCGTCAATTTTTTCAGCGGAAGCCCTCCATAGCTGTTGACAACAGGGCGAATATGCGTATAATGGAAAACAAGAACAAGAATAGTTCTTATTTTGGAGGGGCGCAGTATGCCGAAATACGCAGAGGAGATATTGGCCGCCGTCACGGAGCTGCAGCAGCATCCCACGGCGGAGCAGGTGTTCCTGGAGATGAAGAGGGAGCATCCCAGCATCGCTCTGGGTACGGTATATAAGCACCTGAACGGTTTGGCGGAGGAGGGGCTTTTGCTCCGCATCACCGAGCCGGGTTCGCCGGACCGGTACGACCGGACGGAACGACATGATCACCTGATTTGCAGCCGGTGCGGGAAAATCACGGACGTTCGGCTGCCGAATATGCAGGAGCGGATCCGGGAGGCACTGGGGCAGGAGATCCTCTCCTACGACCTCCGGATCCGGTATATCTGTCCCGCTTGCCGGGAGCAGGAAAAAGACAATGTTATTATGAAGGAGAAGCACCATGAACGCTAACGTATCTAAGCTGCTCAACGAGCAGATCAACAAGGAGTTCTACTCCGCCTATCTGTATCTGGATTTTGCCAATTACTACGCCTCCGTGGGATTAGACGGCTTTGAGAACTGGTACCGGGTGCAGGCGCAGGAGGAGCGGGATCACGCCATGCTGTTCTATCAGTATTTGCAGAACAACGGCGAGGGCGTCACCTTTGAGGCCATCGCAAGGCCGGAGTGGGAACGGGGCGACCACATGACCCCGCTGAAAAAGGCACTGGCGCATGAGAAGCTGGTCACTGCCAGCATCGACACCATCTACGCCGCTGCATACGAGGCAAAGGACTTCCGCGCCATGCAGATGCTGGACTGGTTCATCAAGGAGCAGGGCGAGGAGGAGAAGAACGCCGCCGACCTCATCACCAAGATGGAGCTGTTCGGCGGTGACAGCAAGGGGCTGTATATGCTCAACAGCGAGCTAAAGGCACGGGTCTACACCGCGCCCTCGCTGGTGCTGTAAGCCCCGCGCGGCTGCGGGCTTTCGCATCAGATAAAAGGCAGACTGCATACAGGTGGCCTGCCTTTTCTTCCACCATAAAGTTAGAGATGGCTAACTGCATATAGGACAGAAAGGAATTCGGAGCTTGAACAAGGAAAAGAAGATCGAAACTGTTACCCTCATGGTGCGCCGGTATTGCCGGGGGGGTGCATGGGACAAGGGGCGAGGCGCTTTGCCCGGCATGTGCCGCCCTGCTGGAATACGCCAGGCAGCGGCGGGACAGATGCCCGCACGGGAAAATCTAGCGGTACTTTGAATCCTTTCTGAGAGGTACAAGGCGGCAAAGAAACAAAGAAGTGATAAGGGCAACGGCTATGAAAGAACGAAAGAATTTTTGGGACAGAAATGCCGGTCGTTACGACCGCTTTATGCGAAAGGATCGGGCGGCGTATGAAGAGATGTATGCGCTGATCCGGCCGGTCGTGAAAGCAAAAACGGTGCTGGAGCTTGCCACTGGTACAGGGCTGATCACAAAGCATATCGTGAACGCGGCGGCGCACATCGAGGCGACGGACGCCTCCCCGGAGATGATTCTTGAAGCAAAGCGGGATAACCGCTCGGCAAAGCTGCACTTTTCGGTGCAGGATATGTTCCGCCTGCCCTATGCAGACAAGTCCTTCGACGTGGTGATCGTGTCCAACGCACTGCACATTGTGCCGCAGCCGGAGAAGGCCCTTACCGAGATCTGCCGGGTTCTGAAGGATGACGGCGTGCTCATCGCGCCCACCTTCACCCACGCGGAGAATTCTATTTTCGGCAAGGTCAGGGCATTTTTCATGAAGATGGCAGGCTTCCCCCTCCACGGCAGGTGGACGGGCGAGGAATACCTGCGCTTCCTAAGGCAGAATGGCTGGACGGTGCGGAAAAGCGCTGTTCTAAAGGCGTCCTTCCCGCTGACCTATGCGGAATGTGTGAAATCGGAGGTGTGATAAGATGTCATTTTTTGAGAACACCAGAAAGCCTGTGGGGCTTAGCGGGAAAATCATGGTCGCCATGATGAACCTGGGGCACAGTCCTGTGGCACGGTGGGGACTTCACTTTTTGGAGCTTACTCTGGACGCCAGGGTGCTGGACTGCGGCTGCGGCGGCGGTGCGAATATCCGGCGGCTGCTGAAAAAATGCCCGCAGGGGATCGTCAAGGGCATTGACTATTCGCCTGTCAGTGTGGAGAAATCCAAAAAGGTCAACGAGGCCGCCATAGCGGAGGGTCGCTGCGCCGTTCTGCAAGGCAGTGTGGCGGATATGATGCTTGCGGACAACTGGTTCGATGCGGTCACAGCCTTTGAAACCGTCTATTTCTGGCCTGACCTGCCGCAGTGCTTCCGGGAGGTTTACCGGGTGCTGAAGCCCGGTGCGACATTTCTCATCTGCAACGAGAGCAACGGCGACACAGACAGGGACGAAAAGTGGACGGAGATCATCGGCGGCATGACCATCTATAAGGACGTAGAGTTAAAGGCGTATCTGGAGCAGGCGGGTTTTCACGAGGTGCGGATACACAAAAAGAAAAGCTGGCTCTGCATCACGGCGCGGAAATGAGGGAGAAGCAGACAGGTGAAGGACAAGAAGCTCCTATTTGACCGCAAATGCCATGTGCTGTATTCCAAGCCCTGCAAGAAGGAGATACGGGCGAAGATCGGCCTGCACTACCCGGAAGCGGAGCGGGAGGCGATATGGGAAAAGGTACAGCGGCAGTATGCGGACTTCCTCTCCGACTGGCGCACCGATTTGGGCGGCAAGCGGAACTTCCACAACGGCGTAGGCGGCACCTACGACTGCATCGCCATCATGAGCTATTACACAGTCTGCAAAGCCGTCGCATCCTTCCACGAGATCGAGGAGATGGAGGAAAATCTGATCCTGCCGATCTTCCGCAGGCTGCACTTTGTGGACTGCAACAAGCCGTTCTGGAGGAAGCAGATGTACAGGGCGTTTGTGCGGGCGAAAGGCGGCTGCGACAAATGGCACGATTACGAGATGACGGTTGCACCTTATGAAAACGGCAAGCCCATCTATTATGAATTTACATCGTGTCCGGCAGCGGAATTTGCCATCCGGCACGGTCTTACGGACATCATGCCCGCCTTGTGCAATGTGGACTTTGCTTCCATGGAGCTGCTCCACGCAAGACTGGTAAGGACGACTACCTGTGTGGACGGCTGCAAATGCGACTATACCATCTGCGGCGACAAAGACCCATACTTAAAAGAACATCCCGAATACCGGGACGAGGCGGGATTCAGAAAGAACAAATAATACTGCAACGCAAAGGCGGTGAAGCAAATGGAAACCTTTCTTGGAATCATGATTCCCTTCTTGGGCACAACACTGGGCGCGGCCTGCGTGTTCTTTATGAAAAGATCCCTTGGCGATCTGGTGCAGCGCGCCCTTGCGGGCTTTGCCGCCGGGGTGATGGTGGCGGCGTCCATCTGGAGCCTGCTGATTCCAGCCATCGAGCAGTCAGAGGGCATGGGCAAGCTGTCTTTCCTTCCCGCCTTTATCGGCTTCTGGGTCGGCGTACTGTTTTTGCTCCTGCTCGACCATCTGATCCCTCACCTTCACGTGGGCAGCAACCAGGCGGAGGGCCCGAAAAGCAGGCTGGGCCGCAGCACCATGATGGTGCTGGCGGTGACTCTACATAACATTCCGGAGGGAATGGCGGTGGGTGTCATGTATGCGGGTTTCCTTGCGGGGAACGCGCAGATCACGGCGGCGAGTGCGCTTGTCCTGTCGCTGGGTATTGCCATTCAGAATTTCCCGGAGGGAGCGATCATCTCCATGCCGCTGCGGGCGGAGGGTGAGAGCAAGGGCAAGGCGTTTTTCGGCGGTGTGCTTTCCGGCGTTGTCGAGCCTATCGGCGCGATGCTGACGATTCTTGCGGCGCAGCTCGTGATCCCGGCGCTGCCGTATTTTCTGAGCTTTGCTGCAGGCGCCATGCTCTATGTGGTGGTGGAGGAGCTTATCCCGGAGATGTCACAGGGAAAGCACTCCAACATCGGCACGATTTTCTTTGCCGTGGGCTTTAGCGTCATGATGACGCTGGATGTGGCACTGGGATAGGATTTCGGGAAGAAAAAACACGAAACTCATTCCGATGCCGCCATCGCGGCCATCGGTTTGACATATATATATTTTATATAGGAGGACAATCATCATGAAAAAAATCGGTTTATTTGCAGCAGGCGTGCTGTTCGGCACGGCGGGTATCAAGCTGCTGGGCAGCAAGGACGCCAAGAAGGTCTACGCCCACACCACTGCTGCCGCACTGCGTGCCAAGGAGAGCGTGATGAAAACGGTCACGGCGGTGCGTGAGGGTGCGGAGGATGTTTACGCCGATGCGAAGGCCATCAACGAATGCCGCGCGGAGGCGGAGGCTGCCGCTGTGGTGGAGGACGCTTCTGCGGAGGAAAGCAAGGCGGAGTGAGCCATGAAGTGCAAGATCCTACACGAAACGACCGGACGACTGCGGGTACACCTGTGCTGCGGGCGGATGACATTACCCCAAGCGGATGTGCTGGAATATTATCTGCGTGCCCAGAACGGCGTGCGCTCCGTCAGGGTCTACGACCGGACGCAGGACGCGGTGGTGGTGTACGGCGGGAAACGGGAGAACGTTGTCTCCGCGCTGGCACGTTTCTCCTTCGCCAAGGCGGAGACCATGGAGCTGGTGCCGGAGCATACCTCCCGGGCGCTGAACCGGGAGTTTGAGGACAAGCTGGCAGTTGCCGTCATACGGCGGTGTATCTCCAAACTGTTCCTGCCTGCGCCCATCACCACGTCGCTGGCACTGCTCCGCTCCGTAAAGTACATCCGGGAGGGGCTTTCGGCACTGTGGCACGGCAAGCTGTCCGTCGCCGTGCTGGATGCCACCGCCGTTACGGTGTCCATGGCACGGGGCGATTTTGCCACCGCCGGCTCCGTCATGTTCATGCTGCATCTGGGCGAAATTCTGGAGGAGTGGACCCACAAAAAGTCCGTGGCCGACCTCGCCTCCGCTATGAGCCTGCGGGTGGACAGTGTCTGGCAGCAGGTAAACGGCGCCGAGGTGCTGACGAAGATCACCGATGTGAAGCCGGGCGACCGTATCGTGATCCGCACCGGCGGCATGATCCCGCTGGACGGCCGGGTGGTGGAGGGCGAGGCCATGGTGAACCAGTCCTCCCTCACCGGCGAGTCCATGCCTGTGGCCAAGCACCCCGGCAGTCCCGTCTATGCCGGGACGGTGGCGGAGGAGGGCGAGTGCGTCATCTCCGTGGAGAGATCCTCCGGCAGCGGGCGGTATGACCGGGTGGTTCACATGATCGAGGAGTCGGAGAAGCTGAAATCCACCGCCGAGGACAAGGCGTCCCGGATGGCGGACAGGCTGGTGCCCTATACGCTGGGCGGCACGGCACTGACGTATCTTCTGACCCGGAACGTGACGAAAATGCTCTCGGTGCTGATGGTGGACTTCTCCTGCGCCCTGAAGCTGGCCATCCCCATCGCGGTGCTGTCCGCCATGCGGGAGAGCAGCGGCTATCACATCTCCGTCAAGGGCGGACGCTTTTTGGAGGCGGTGGCCAAGGCGGACACCATTGTGTTCGACAAGACCGGCACGCTGACCTATGCGACGCCCACCGTGGCGGCGGTCATCCCCTTCGGCGGACACAACGAGGCGGAAATGCTGCGCCTTGCCGCCTGTCTGGAGGAGCATTACCCACATTCCATGGCAAACGCCGTGGTAGCGGAGGCAAAGCGGCACGGGCTCACCCACGAGGAGTACCATTCGCAGGTGCAGTATGTGGTGGCCCACGGCATCTCCAGTATGGTGGAGGGCAAGAAGGTCATTATCGGCAGCGCCCACTTCGTCTTTGAGGACGAGGGCTGCCGCATCCCGGAGGGAGAGCAGCCGAAATTTGACGCGCTGCCCGCCGCGTATTCCCACTTGTACCTCAGCATAGACGGGGAGCTGGCGGCGGTGATCTGCATCCACGATCCCCTGCGCCGGGAGGCGCGGGAGGCGATAAGGGCACTGCACGAGAGCGGCTTTGCCAACGTGGTGATGATGACCGGCGACAACCGCCGCACGGCGGAGGCTGTGGCTGCCGAGGTGGGCGTGGACGCCGTGTATGCCGAGGTGCTGCCGGAGGACAAGGCCGCGTTTATCCGGCAGGAAAAGGCGAAGGGCCACACCGTTATCATGGTGGGCGACGGCGTCAACGACTCCCCTGCTCTGTCGGAGGCGGACGCGGGCATCGCCATCTCCACCGGTGCGGCCATCGCCCGGGAGATCGCAGACATCACCGTTTCCTCGGAGGATCTGTTTGCGCTGGTAACACTGCGCAGGCTCGGTGAGGCACTGATGGAGCGTATCCACGGCAGCTACCGCTTCATCGTGGGCTTCAACCTGACGCTGATCGTACTGGGTGTGGCGGGGGTACTGCCGCCCACCACCTCGGCATTGCTGCACAATGGCTCCACGCTGGGCATCAGCCTGCGGAATATGACCGACCTGCTGGACGAAAACAAATTATAAGGAATCGGGGCAGGGAAACTGAAAGCTGTATCCCTGCCCCACTCCAAAGCATGGCGGTTAGAGGAGACTAACTGCGAAATGAGCCAAGGAAACGGAGCGATATTGATGCACAAGACTACCGCAGGAGTTGAGAGCGAATGTCTGAAGAAATACTGATCCGTCAAGGTGCGCCGACACTGGCGGGAATCAAGACGGGGAGCTTGTTTCCCTTCCCCTGCGAGGATCACGAGGCACTGATGACGGATATCCGGCGGCTGAATCGGCGGCTGTCGCCCAAGGGGCTTTGCCTGCTGCCGCTCTGCTTTCTGCCGGGGCAGGCACTTCTTTACCTCTATCGCCCCGCTGGACTGCGGCGGGATCTGCGGGACGCGCAGGCATCCAAGCTGCTGCGGCAGGCGGGTTATGGCGATGAGAGCTGTGCGCGCTGTGTGGCGCGGCTTGCCTGCCGCTTCCGTGAGGGCAAAGAGTTCCCCCATGAGGTGGGGCTGTTTCTCAGCTATCCGCCGGAGGACGTGAAGGGTTTCATCAACCACCGTGCGGGCGGCTTCAAATGCGCGGGGCTTTGGAAGGTCTATGGCGACGAGGAAAAAGCACGCTCGCTATTCGAGAAATACAAAAAATGCACGGAGATCTACTGCGCGCTCTGGCAAAGCGGCTTGAAGCTTGAGCAGCTTGCCGTTGCAGTTTGATCATATAAAATCATCAAAAGAAAGGAATTTACGAAAATCAAAACTGCTGTTGTTTATTGGAGCGGCACAGGCAATACGGAGGCCATGGCGCGGGCTGTTGCCGAGGGCATGACCGCCGCGGGCGCGGAGGCTGTTCTGTTCACACCCGCCGAGGTACAGCCCGGCAATCTGAACACCTACGGCGCCATCGCCTTCGGCTGCCCCGCCATGGGCAGCGAGGTGCTGGAGGAAATGGAGTTCCAGCCCATGTTCGATGCGTGCAAGCGCAGCCTCGGCGGCAAACGCGTGGCACTGTTCGGCTCCTACGGCTGGGGCGACGGCGAGTGGATGCGCACCTGGGAGAGTGACTGCGACAACGCAGGGGTGAATCTCGTTTGCGAGAGCGTGATCTGCATGGAGACGCCCGATGACGCGGCACTTGAAGCCTGCCGCGCCTTGGGCAAGGCATTGGCGGAGTGAGAAATGATGCCCGCCGCTGACGGTTGCTTCAGCGGCGGATATGCCACGTAGATGTAATTCAAAAGCAGCCAATCCTTTTCAAGACTTGCTGCTTCGTGTGCCGCTATGATGGGCGGCAGTTATTTAGCTGTAATAGATGGCGATAGAAGGATTTGCTTCTTTAAGGTATAATGTTTATAAGAATATCCCCTTTGAAGACTGAAAAAGTGCCAACTCTACGATTCATAGGCTTCAATTCTAAGTGGTGATTTGTTAAAATGTTTTCAGCAGGAGGTGAGCATGTGGATAAGAACACAACAGGCCGCTTTATTGCCGAACTCAGAAAACAAAAGGGCTTTACACAAAAGGAATTGGCCGAAAATCTTATGGTAACAGATAAAGCAATTTCACGATGGGAAACAGGAAAAGGACTTCCTGACACTTCGTTGTTAAAACCCCTTGGAGATGTTTTAGGCGTTTCCGTCACTGAATTGCTGTCTGGAAAAAAGATAGAGGAGGTAGATATGAAAGAGCGGGCTGACAATATTATTTTGGAGGCGCTGAATTATTCAAAGCGTATGCTTGCAAGTGTAATAAGTGTAACCATTTTCATTATTGGCATCGCTTTCATAATTTCACCGCTATTTTTAGCAAGTAAAAGTTATATCTGGACACTGGGTCTTATCATTGTTGCAATAGCAATTCTTTACATCTACACACGAAAGCGGGGGTATTCGATGAAAGCAACGGATAGAGTGTATTATTTGGCGGCTCTTGCGTTACAAGGTATCGCGTTAGTGTTAGAGGTACTGCCGATTGGTGTGGTCATGGTGTTCGCGACAAGTCCAACCAAACAAACTATTGAAGTGTATTCATATTTCAGTCTGCTCCCCGTAGGGTATGCGAATTTCACGCCGCTGTTGACAGGAATCCTGACAATTTTGATTATCTTGCTGGGTGCAATCGCCTTGTTCAGGTTTGATAGAGCTGCCAGCATCAGAAAAACTATTTTTGTTTGCAGCATTATCTCATTACTGTTTTCGATTGTTCCGCTATTCCTGTTCGGAACGGTTGGAATGACGGTTGCAAGTTATGCGGTTTCTTGTGCAATCCTCTTGTCGATCTGCCTGCAAGCTGTAGCCAATCGAAAGGAATAGTTCGTGCTTGGTGAACGACACAAGCGGTATTTATGACTTCTACAGGTGAGGTGCAGACAGACCGCAACAGGCCGTATATGGGCCCGCAGCGATTCTTATACCCTCCAATTAAGGAGTGATACACAAGGAGCAAATCATGAAAAAGCTAATATGCGTTATGGCTCTCGTGTGTATCGGAATGCTTCTGGTGTCGTGCGGGTCAAATCGCCTTGGTGATCCCAAGGCGCAGCTTATGCGGGATTTTGGCTTGCATATTGAAAAGAAAGACTGTGTGCTTGAGGAACTCTTCAATAACTACGAAGGGTTTCCTTATGAGGGAATAGCACTATATAAGCTGACCATTGGGGAGGACGTGCGTCAGGCGTTCCTACAATGGGAACGCTTTCCCTTCTCCGAAGAGGCTGAGTGCTTTTTGGAGAGCCTTTCCGCCTATGCGGAGCTGCCCTCAATCGCGGACGGCTACTGGAAAATGGTAGATCGAAACCCGGGGACAAGCGCATACACAAATGTTTCCCTGTGCGTATACGATGGGGCAACGGGTGCCGCATACCTCTTGACAATGGACATCTAACGATAAGCAGCAGTCCCCCGGACGTTTCATTGTCCGGGGGACTGCTGCTTATATCGTGATCGAAACGCGGCACGGAATTTCCGGTTGATGCAGCCCACGCTGCCTCAGTTCACAAACGATGCGTTACCCAGCCGGTAGTACCGGCAGCCGTCCTCCTCGTACCATTCAAACGTACCCACCACGGTGATCTCCGCCCCCAGCTCCGGATACTCATCGGGATAGACGGGCTCTCCGGCGAGGGCAAACTCCAGCCCTTGTGCGCAGCAGGCGGTGGCATCGGCGATCATGCAGGCGAAGAACATTTTGCCCGGGATAAAAGCACCGTTTTCGTCGGTGGCCTGGTATATGGTGAACTGCCCCTGCATTTTGACGGTTTTTCCGATGTAGTTATCCGGAAAGGATATGATGCTGTTGACCTCAGAATAGACCATGATGCCGCTGAGCACAGTCAGGTCTACGTCGACCGCGGCGGTGCCTTCCGCATCCCCCGCAGCGGGCTTCTGTGCGGTATTCTCATGGCCGCAGGCAGCGAGAGTGCAGAGCAGCAGGGCTGCCAACAGAAAGCAAAATAGTTTTTTCATCTGCGAACACCTCCCAATACCGTGCCTGCCAGCCACGACAGACCGAAAGCGCCGATCTGAACGGCGACGATGGTGGAGCCTACCGGCGTACCGGCGAGAATGGACGCCAGAATACCGAGCAGCGCACAGAAAACCGAAAGGACTGCCGCGCAGACGGTCACGCTGCGAAAGCTCTTGAACATCCGCATGGCGGACAGTGCCGGGAAGATCACCAGTGCGGAGATCAGCAGGGAACCCACAAGGTTCATCGCCAGCACAATGATGACCGCAACGACGACGGCGATCAGCAGGTTGTAAAGCCCCGCCCTCGTGCCGGCCGCCCTTGCAAAGCTCTCGTCAAAGGTCACGGCGAAGATCTTGTTGTAAAACAGGATGAACACCGCCACGACCAGCACCGACATCCCCACGCACAGCCATACCTCTACGGGGGACAGCGTCAGGATGGAGGTGGAGCCGAACAGCGTGCTGCACACATCGCCCGAAAGATTGGACGAGGTGGAAAAAATATTCATCAGAAGATACCCAATAGCAAGTGCTCCCACCGAGATCATGGCGATAGCGGCGTCGCCCTTGATTTTCGTGTTCTGCCCGGTGCGCAGGAGCAGCACGGCGCTGAGGATGGTAATGACCATTACAAGGGGCATTTTGTTGGTGATCTGCAGCACGGCGGCAATCGCCATTGCGCCGAACGCCACATGGGACAGACCGTCACCGATGAAGGAAAACCGTTTCAGCACCAGCGTCACGCCCAGCAGGGAGGAGCAAAGCGCGATCAGCACACCGACAATGAGGGCATAGCGGACAAAGGGATATGCCCAATAGAGAGCCAGCTTTTCCAAGATAGCGGTCATTGGCTGTCACCACCCTTCTGCGCGTCAAACAGCCGCCCTTGCGGGCTTTGGAGATAGTCCGCCCTTGTCCCAAAGAAAACGGTGTCGCCAATATGCAGAATATGGCTGGCGTATCGGACGGCGGCGGCCACATCGTGAGAAATCATGATCACGGTGATGCCGTCCTCACGGTTGAGCTTTTCGATGAGCGTATACATTTCCGCCGTCACCTTGGGGTCAAGTCCCGAAACAGGCTCATCCAGAAGCAGCATTTTTTGTGTGGCGCACAGTGCGCGGGCAAGCAGCACCCGCTGCTGCTGTCCGCCGGACAGCTCCCGATAGCACCGCCTTGTGAGCTGTGTAATCTGCATTTTCTCCATGGCGTCCACCGCAAGTTTCTTTTCTCCTTTGTTATAGAAAGGACGGCTGCCGCAGCGTCCCTGGCACCCGGAGAGAACGATCTCTCTCACGGATGCCGGGAAGTCCTTTTGTACCACTGTCTGCTGCGGCAGATAGCCGATCTCGTTTTTCCTCAGCCCATCGCCCGTCAAAATTCTGCCGCTGATGGGGGCCTGCAAGCCGAGGATCGTTTTCATAAGGGTACTTTTGCCGGAGCCGTTTTCCCCTACGATGCAGAGATAGTCGCCTGCCAGGAGCTCAAAGGTGAGGTCTTGGAGAACGGGTCGTCCATCGTAGCCGGCACAGAGATTTTGACAAGTGAGCTGAGCCATAAACCTACCTCCTTACCCCAACGCTTCCTTCAGCACGGAGAGATTCTTCTCCATAACGGAAAGGTAGGTGGTGCCGTTTGCCACGTCCTTGGAGGTGGTGGACTGCATGGAATCCATGGTCAGCACCTTCTGATTCTTCCCAGCGGTGTTCTGAACGATGGTTTCCGCGATCCTGTGCTGTGCGCCCTCGATGGTCAGCACGCAGGGAAGTCCCAGCTCATCCACCTTCTTAGCAAGGAACGAAACGGTTTCAAAGCTGGCCTCGGTCTCGGCGGAGCAGCCCGCAAAGGCGGCGTAGTAGCGCAGACCGTAATCGTCCACCAGATAACGGAACGGGAAACGGTCGCCAAACAAAACGGTCTTATGGGTCGCACCGTCCACGGCCGCCTTATAGTCTGCGTCAAGGGCGGCCAGCTTGTCCCTATACGCCGCGGCGTTGGCTATATAGGTATTCTTGTTGTCCGGGTCGATGGCACACAGTGCATCCGCGATCGTCACGCAGAGTGCTTGGGCGTTCTTCAGGGACAGCCAGACGTGCTCGTCCATTTCCTCCCCATGGTCATGCCCCATCAGCTCGTCAAGGATGTCCTCTACGGAAAGCGCATCCTTCACAAAAAACGGATTGGTCTTGGCGTTCATCAAGGCATCGAAGCCGTCGTTGCCGAAGTAGATATGGAAATGCTCCGCCTGGCCCGGCTCGTGGCCGTGGTCGTTGAACTGCACATATTTGGGCGCATCGGCACTGGTGGTTTCGAACTGATAGCGGACGCTGCGGATCTTACCCTCGTCATTCAGCTTCGGCTGATAACCGGCATAGGTGTATTCAGCGGAAACGGTTTTTCCGTCTCCATAAGTGAAGGTGATCGTGTTCCCGTTGATAGAGATCTTCTCGGCGTCGCATTGCCACGAGGTTTTGTACTTCTCCAAGTAGGTATCCTTTGTGGTCGAGCTGTCCTCGTCCTCCTCCGCCCTGTGTTGGCAGAATTTGTCCAGGTCGCCGTTCAGCAGATAGGGGTGCAGGGACTTCCACGCACCGGCGAAATCCGAGAGGGTGCGATCCTCGATGTCATTCTCCGTGAGCTGTTCATCGTGGCTGTGACCGTGACCGTGGTCGTCCTCCTGCATACCCTCAACGGTCTCCTCCGTTTTCACGGAATCACCCAGTACCTCCAGCAGATTGATGACCTTCATATTCTTGTTGGCGGCGTTTTTCAGAGCATTTTCCACCCAGCCGTCGGACTCGCCGCCCACATAGACGAAGAGGTCGCAATCGGAGATCTTGACAATATCATCGGCGGTGGGCTGATAGCTGTGCAGGTCAACGCCGTTATCCAGCAGCATGGTGACCTCGGCGTTATCCGCCTTGTCGCCAAGGATCGCCCTGACCCAATCGTATTCGGGGAAGATGGTCGTGACGACCTTCAATTTGCCGGCTTTTCCGGTATCCTTCGGCTTTCCGCAGCCGGCAAGGATGCCGGCCAGCAGCATTAGCGCAAGCAGCAGCGCAGTTATCTTTTTCATAGGCTATATGTACCTCCAGATTATGATAAGAACGTAAAAATGGGCGCAAAAATACAAGGGTAACGGCAACGCCGCGAAAGCCTATCCGAAAACGGATAGACTACACCCTTGTAAATAGTTCTTATTTAATCTGAAAGCTTGACCTTGAGCGAAACCAAAGTAAACGTGCGGACAAGCTCCGCGCAGGAGGGAATGACTCTGCACGGGGCATACCTGACCGCCGCGGCGAAAACCGCGGCAGCACCGGCAAGTCCAATGCTCTTGAGCAGATTTTCACAGATCTGCAGCTGGTGGCAGATGGCGCAGTCCTCGCCGGAGCAGTTGTGGTTGGCTTCGACCGTAATGTAGATAGCAGAGGACAGCATGACAGCCGCCAGCACGGCTGCCAGCAAGCCTGTGATCAAACGAGATTTCTTTGTCATAGCCTGTCCTCCTTCCAAATATTATTCTTCCCTGCAATCCGCGCAGGTGCCATAGAGAACCGTGTCGGCGGCGTCCAGCGTGAATTGCTCGCTCTGCGCCAGGTGCTTTGCAAACAGGGCGGCGTTGCCGCTTGCCATGTGAAAGGTCCTGCCGCATTTTACACAGCTCATGTGCAGCGCACCCTTGCAGCTCTCGGCGTCAAGGTACTGAAAGTAGACCTCCCGCGTGCCGCTCTTGCTGCTGCGCCGCACTTTTTCTTCCGCCTCTAACTGTGCAAGGTTCCGGTATACGGCGCTGAGGCTGATCTTTTCATCCGACAGCGCGTCCGCAATTTGCCGTGCGGACAGCAGCTCATCCGGGTGCCGGCTCAAATAGGCAAGCAGAGCCTTCCTCTGCCGCGTGCTGTAACTGGACAAGTCACCACGCCTCCAATTTGCAATTCATTTGCAATTCAGCATAACATGATGTCGCCCCGATGTCAATATGCAAATTCGTCGCAAATTAACCGTCAGCGCGGATAGTGTCTGCTCCGCTGAAATGGGCTGCGGCAGAGCTGAATGATCCGCGCTCTGTTTTCGGCGGCGAAAAGGCAGCGGCAAATGCCAGGTGAAAAAGCGATAGAAAAAAGCAAAAAGATTTCCCGCTTATCAAACCGAAAAAGCTCCTTCAGAGCAACAGGATTTCATTACGAACAGCAGCTGACCCTCCGTATGTACTGAAGCATACGGAGGGTCAGCTGGCTTGTGTGGCATGCTCAGTCGAGCGGGGGCTTTCTTTTCTGCTGCGTCAACATATCCGTGCCCGGCCTATCCCTCAAACAAATTCAGAAGGTATCCGTAGCCCTCGGCCTCCATCCTCGCGTAAGGCACGAAGCGGAGGGCGGCGCTGTTGATGCAGTAGCGCACACCGTTGGGAGACTCCGGATCGCCGGTGAACACATGACCCAGATGGGAGTCGCCGGCGCGGCTGCGCACCTCTGTGCGGCGCATGCCGTGGCTCAAGTCTTCCCGTTCCACCACAGCAGGACTCTCGATGGGCTTTGTAAAGGCAGGCCAGCCGCAGCCGCTTTCAAACTTATCCGTAGAGGAGAACAGCGGCTCGCCGGTGACGATGTCCACATAGATGCCCTTTTCGAACTTGTCCCAGAGCTCGCCCGTAAAGGCGCGCTCCGTGCCGCTCTCCTGCGTGACGCGGTACTGCTCCGCCGTCAGCGTGTCCCGGATGGTCTCCGCCGCGGGCTTCCGGTAGTCGCCCGGATCGATGCGAAGCATGGAGAACAGCTCCATCTCCGCCCGGGGGATGTGGCAGTAGCCGTTGGGGGTCTTTTCCAGGTAGTTCTGGTGATATTCCTCGGCGGGATAGTAATTCTTCAGCGGACCGATCTCCACAAAGAATTTCTCGCTGCGGCCCCGCTCGATGTCCGCGATGCGCTTCACTGTTTCTCTTGCGCTTTCGTTGGTGTAGTACACGCCGGTCTGGTACTGGCTGCCCCGGTCGTTGCCCTGCCGGTTCTGCACCGTGGGGTCGATCACATAGAAGTAAGCCAGCAGCAGGGCATCCAGGCTTACCTGCTCGGGGTCATACTCCACCCGAACGGTCTCCCGAAAGCCGGTGTCGCCCTTGCAGACGGTCTGGTAGGTGGCATCCGCCTCGCAGGTGCCGTTGGCGTAGCCGCTCTGGGCGTCGATGACGCCGGGGATGGATTGCATGAGCTGCTCCATGCCCCAGAAGCAGCCGCCTGCCAGATAGATGACATTTTCCGTGGTGTCCATATACATACCCTCCTCGCCGGACATATCCGAGGACTGTCCGGTTTTCTCCGCTTCCTGCGTGTCCTTTTCCCGCGGTATATGCTGCCGTTCTGCGGCACAGCCGCTGAGCAGCAGTACCGAGGCGAAAAGAAGGACCAATATGCTTCGATACATGGCGTTTCCTCCTTTCAGGGGGAGCAAGGGTCACTCCGCCCTGTCGCCGTCCTGCCTCCTGCCGCGGCCGGGCCGCAGGACGGTATACAGCAGCGACCCAAGGACGCAGCCGAAGCCGGTGGAGAGCCACGGGCTGGATGTAACGGCGCAGGTGCCGGTGGCGCAGCCCACATAGCGGTAGTACAGAAACCCTCCGGCACTGCCCACCAGGGGCAGGGCAATGACGCGCAGAATGCCCGTCAGCTTACAGTTCTTTTTCTTCATAATAGCCTCCTTGATCTTTGTCGTCGTTCTTCTGCGGCGTTTCTGCCGCAAGGACTGTTTATTTTTACTGTCTCCACGGCCGCAGCGGAAGAGGGCGGCGCTGGTGGGACAGACACGCTGCATTCTATTACCATAATAAAGCGAATGGGTTAAAATCTTTGTTAAGAACGGGGATTTAATGGGAATATATCTTATATTCGCTGAAAATAAAGCGATTATGGCAAAAGGCAGGGGCAGCAAGAAGAAAGTCTCTGCGAAAAAGAACCAAGCCTAAAAGCTGCGCGGCTGCGGAGAGCGTTCTCCCCGCAGCCGCGCAGCCGTTTTCGGGCTTTATCGCTTGTCGCTTGGCTCCTGCCCTTCAGAAAGTTCACGCCTCCTCAAAGCTGTCCTTACCCACGCCGCACAGGGGGCATTCAAAATCCTCCGGCACCTCGCTCCATGGCGTTCCCGGCGCGATGCCGCCCTCCGGGTACCCTGCGCTCTCGTCGTACTCCCAACCGCAAACGGTGCAAACGTATTTCATAATATTTCTCCTTTTGTGTTCTCCTGTGTTTTACTCCTCCACCAGCCGACCGTCCACCGTGACGGTGACCACCTGCCACGGGATGAACTTCCCGCTCTGCTGGAGTGCCTTTTTCGCCGCCAGCTCCAGCCCGCCGCAGCAGGGCACCTCCATGCGGACGACGGTGGCGCTCTTGATGTCGTTGCTGCGGATGATCTCCGTCAGCTTTTCGGCATAGTCCACGCTGTCCAGCTTGGGACAGCCCACCAGCGTGATGTGGCCCTTGATGAACCGCTCGTGGAAGGCGGCGTAGGCGTAGGCGGTGCAGTCGGCGGCGATCAGCAGCCGCGCTCCGTCAAAATACGGCGCGTTCACCGGCACCAGCTTGATCTGCACCGGCCACTGGGACAGACGGCTCGTCTGCTCAGCGCGGGGGGCTTCCGCGGCGGGCGCGGTCTCGCGCTGAATGTTCCGGGACTGGCTGCCGGGGCAGCCGCAGGGTAGCGTCATGCCCTGCTCCCGCATTTTCCGCTGCTTGTTCTCCATGACGGCTTTTTCATCGTAGGCGGCGGCCTCCCGCTCCACAAAGGTGATGGCCCCGGTGGGACAGGTGGGCAGGCAGTCTCCCAGCCCGTCGCAGTAGTCGTCCCGCATCAGCTGCGCCTTGCCGTCCACCATGGCGATGGCACCCTCGTGGCAGGCCTCGGCGCAGGCGCCGCAGCCGTTGCACTTGTCCCTGTCGATCTCAATGATTCTCCGTACCATATTTTTGTCCTCCTTGCGGTTCTTCTTGACTTTGTGGCTTCATTTTACTATCATAATTTATGAAAGTCTGTTGGCACGCCAACGAAAAGGAGAAAAATATGCGGATCAATTTGGGGAACACCCCGCTTTTTCGCGGCATGACACCGCCGGACATCGAGGAAATACTATGCTGCCTGCGCGCCGCAGAGCGCACCTATAAAAAGGGCGCGGTCATCCTGCCGGAGGGGACGCCTACGGAGCAGCTGGGTGTGGTGCTGTCCGGCCGTGTCATCATCGAGATGGGGGATGTGTGGGGCAACAACAGCGTCCTCAGCAGCGTGGGCGCGGGCGGCATCTTTGCGGAGGCGTATGCCTGCGCGCCGGGTGAGCCGCTGATGGTCAACGTCACCGCCGCCGAGGACACGGAGGTGCTGCTATTGCACATCGGGCAGGTGCTGGAGCCCTGCGCCAAGGTGTGTCCCCGCCATTTCCGGCTGCTGCGGAACCTGCTGACCCTCTCCGCCGGGAAGAATTTGCAGCTCTCACGCCGGGTGCTGCACACCTCGCCCAAGTCCATCCGCAAGCGGCTGCTGTCCTATTTCTCGGAGTGCATCAAGCGCACCGGCAGCTATGAATTCGACATACCCTACAACCGCCAGCAGCTGGCGGACTACCTGAACGTGGAGCGCAGCGCGCTGAGCAATGAGCTGTCCCTCATGCAGCGGGACGGGCTGATCCGGTATGAGAAAAACCACTTTGCCGTGACGGAACAACTGGGGCAGCGGTGAAGAAAAACAGGGAAGCGTGCGGCGTGGTAGGATGGTTCGCTTTTGTCGGCGTGTGCGCTATAAGTGTGCTGCGAACCGGCTTTTTGAGATTTGTTGACCTTTCAACGAAAAAATTTGACTTAATTAGGCAAATAATAGTATTCTACTATGATGGCCGTTTTGCTATCCCTGCCAAACTCATGTTCTGGGGAAACATTCTATTTCCGGCCATTACATTACTTTGGTCTGGATTCTGGCTGATTAGAAAGAGAAAAACCGGCGTTTCTACCCTACTTCCGGGACTGCTGGTATGCACAGTTCTGAACACGGTTATGGCCGCCAGTGTGCCGGCTTTGACCAGTCGATATTGCGGAGTTCCTGTCCGACTTTGTTTCCCTCTACGGCGAAAAGCGGTGGGGCGTGCCCATGTACGACAGCCAAAAGTGGTCTTTCACTCCCTCCGCCATTCCAGCACCACCTATAAGCTGAAGCTGAACCACGGCGACCTGAAGGCCACTCAGGGCGATACTGGACACGCTCAGATCGACATGATCACCAGCGTGTATGCCCACATTCTGGACGAGGATCGGAAGATCAACACCCAGAAGTTTGAGAGCGCCTTCTATGCCAATCCTGATCTGCGTTCGGTTCGTCCCCCGGAAGAACCAAAGGAATCGGCTCCCGCCACATTGGATTTGGAGGCCCTGGTGGAACAGCTTCGCAAGTCGCCGGAACTGGCCAACACACTGGCTGCATTGCTGGTGTCGGCCCCATCCGAAAAATAGGGCGGGAAAATCGTATTAGCAAATCGGCGTTTTTTATTAGCAAGGCCGGAAAAATAGTTCGAAGCCAATTAGCAGGCATACAGCGGAAAATGTATAAAATCGTTCCGGCGGAGCGGCAAGAATGCTCCGAAGAAACGATAACAAAAAACCGCTGTAAACCATCGAAAAACGGCTTACAGCGGTCATTTTTGGCACCCCCGGCTGGGTTCGAACCAGTGGCCTGTCGCTTAGGAGGCGACCGCTCTATCCAACTGAGCTACGGGGGCTTATACAACAAATATTCAATTTTACAGGGCTCCAGGATTCGAACGATTCGATTTTTAGGAGGCGGTCGCTCTATCCAACTGAGCTACGGAGGCGTGTGCAACTGGTATTGTACCGTAGGCGGCGGCATTTGTCAACGGCGGCGCGGCGAAAAAGTTGACGAAAGGGCTTGCAATCGGTCCTTTGCAGGCATATAATACAAAGGTTAGTGAATTTACCCGAGAGAAAGGGGTTTTTACCTTTGCAGAACGAAAAACTGAGAAACGTGGCCATTATCGCCCACGTCGACCACGGCAAGACCACGCTGGTGGACCAGATGCTCAAGCAGGGCGGCGTGTACCGCGAGAACCAGGAGACGGTGGAGCGCGTCATGGACTCCAACGACCTGGAGCGTGAGCGCGGCATCACCATTCTGGCCAAGAACACCGCCATCCAGTACGGCGACACCAAGATCAACATCGTGGATACCCCGGGCCACGCCGACTTCGGCGGCGAGGTGGAGCGTATCCTGAAGATGGTCAACGGCGTCATCCTGCTGGTGGACGCCGCCGAGGGCCCTATGCCCCAGACCCGTTTCGTGCTCAGCCGCGCGCTGGAGCTTGGCCATCGTGTTATTGTGGTTATCAACAAGATCGACCGTCCCGACCAGCGTATCCACGAGGTCATCGACGAGGTGCTGGAGCTGTTGCTGGACCTGGACGCCACCGACGAGCAGTTGGACAGCCCTATGCTGTTCTGCTCCGCCCGCAACGGTACCGCCAGCTATTCCCCCGACGTGGTGGGCACGGACCTGAAGCCGCTGTTCGATACCATTCTGGACTACATCCCCGCGCCGGAGGCCGACCTGGACCAGCCCTTCCAGATGCTGGTCAGCTCCATCGACTATAACGAGTTCGTGGGCCGTATCGCCATCGGCCGTATCGAGCGCGGCGTGCTGAAGCAGAACCAGGAGATCGCCGTGTGCAACTACCACGACCCCGACGCCCCGGCCAAGAAGGCCAAGGCTGTCAGTATGTACGAGTTCGCCGGTCTGGGCAAGGTGCCCATCACCGAAGCGACGGCGGGCAACATCATCGCCCTCAGCGGCATCGGCGATATCACCATCGGCGATACCATCTGCGCACCCGACTGCGTGGAGCCGCTGCCCTTTGTGAAGATCAGCGCCCCCACGGTGGAGATGACCTTCTCCGTCAACGACAGTCCCTTCGCCGGGCGGGAGGGCAAGTTCGTCACCAGCCGCCAGCTGCGTGACCGCCTGTTCCGCGAGACGCTGAAGGACGTGTCCCTCCGCGTCAGCGAGATCGAGGGCGTTATGGACGCCTTCAACGTGGCGGGCCGCGGCGAGATGAGCCTGTCCATCCTCATTGAGACCATGCGCCGCGAGGGCTACGAGTTCCAGGTGTCGCCCCCCCGTGTACTGTACCAGACCATCGACGGCAAAAAGTGCGAGCCTATCGAGCGCCTGGTGGTGGACGTGCCCGCCGAGAGTGTGGGCGCGGTCATCGAGAAGCTGGGCGCCCGCAAGGCGGATATGCAGGAAATGACCCCCATCGGAAGCCGCATGAAGGTAGAGTTTCTGGTGCCCAGCCGCGGTCTGTTCGGCTACCGCAACGAGTTCCTGACGGATACCCGGGGCGAGGGCATTATGGCCAGCGTGTTTGACAGCTACGCCCCCTATAAGGGTGAGCTGACCCGCCGCAATACCGGCTCTCTGGTGGCCAGCGAGACCGGTGAGTCCATCACCTACGGTCTGTTCAACGCGCAGGAGCGCGGCGTGCTGTTCATCGGCCCCAACGTGGGCGTGTACGAGGGCATGGTAGTGGGCATCAGCCCCAAGCAGGAGGACATCGTGGTCAACGTCTGCAAGAAGAAGCAGCTGACCAACACCCGTGCCGCCGGCAGCGATGACGCCCTGCGTCTGGTGCCGCCCCGGAAGATGAGCCTGGAGCAGTGCCTGGAATTCCTGGCGGATGACGAGCTGCTGGAGGTCACCCCCAAGAACCTCCGCATCCGCAAGACCATCCTGAACCACGAGCGGCGCATGAAGGCGCAGCACGGGAAGAAAAACTAAATTATGTAAACCAAAAGACCGGCGAAAGCCGGTCTTTTGGTTTATGTGGGGAGGATGTAATGTCTGGCTGCGGCGATTGTAAGCAGTGCTGTATGACCCGGTGCGGAAATTCTGGTACGGTAAGGTCGTGGACACAAAAACAAGTTTACATAATATAAACATTATGTGCCCAACCATGAGTCTGGCGGCCACCATTATTTTCAGCATGATCTTAGGCGGTGCGCCGGTGTGGCAGCTGCCCGCCATCTGGGCGGGGACGCTTATCAAGAACTTCCCCATGGCGTTTTTCTGGAATATGTTTGCCGCCGCACCCTTTACCAACTGGGCCTGCGGAAAGCTGTTCGAATAAAAGAGCGCTCCCCCGCCGGGGGAGCGCTCTTGCTTACATTACCGGCACGAACTCCACGTTCAGGTCCACGATCTCGTTGACGCCGTCCAGCCGTGCGCCGTGGTCATACTGCCACACATCGAAGCGGTAGTAGAAGTCCGGATAGTCGCCGGGATCAGCGATCCACAGGGCGATGTTCCCCATAGAGGGCAGATCATAGCGGTAGTAGCCCTGCTGGCGGTTCATGTACACCCCGGCCTCATAGCCGCCCTGTTCGATCAAGGCGCAGAAAGTCCGGGCCTGGGAGGTCAGCAGGAATTCGTTGTTGTGCAGTGTGCGGGAGTCCTCCTGCTGTACCGGCTCCCAGTCGTAGTACACCGGCAGGTCCAGGTCGCGGCCATCCAGCAGCTGCAGGGCGTACAGGGCCTCCTGGGCGGCCTCCTGCACGGTGGCGGCCTGGGAGAAGAAATACACGCCCACGTCGATGCCGGCGGCCCTGGCCCCGCTGTAATAGCTGTCGAAGGACCGGTCCGGGTACAGGGAGCCCTTCTCGCCGTAGCCCCGCAGACCCAGGCGCAGATAGGCAAAGTCGACGCCCTGCCGCTTCAGCGCCGCCCAGTCGATGGTGCCCTGGTGGTTAGACACGTCCACGCCCCAGCGGGTGGCGTATTCCGCGCCCAGATAGCGGACGCGGACGCCGTCGCTGCCGTCGTCGTTGGTGTCCCGGCGGAAGTCCTCCTGCGCCAGGCCGCTGGCGGGGATACCCTCATGGGGCGTCATCCACACCATGTTAAATCCGTCGTTGATATATACTTGCCCCGCGTGGGGATCGGCCTCCGGCTCCTGCCGGGCGCTGCCGCCCCGCAGGGACAGAACGACCGCCGTCAGCAGTCCGCCAACCACCAGCACCGCCGCGACCAGCAGCAGCACCGGCAGCAGACGCCGCCGCGGCCGGCGGCGGGGCGGGGAAATTCGATCCATAGTTATCCCTCCTTTTCGAAAACGTGTATGTCAAAGGCGATGCGGCAGTCCAGCCGCGTGAGTTTACATAATTTTTCAACGCCGGCCTTCGGCGTTTTCCAGCAGTAGGGCGTCATGCCGAACAGCGCCTGTATGTCCGCCGGATCCTCCAGATGGATAACGTCCCGTACGTGTCGGATGCTCACATACCGGAAGCCCTCATAGGGCGTCTCCTTCACCTCATTGACATAGGGGTGGTCATAGAGCACCTGCTTCATCTCCCACAGATGCATTTCTCCGGGCACCACATAGATAAAGTGCCCGCCGGGCCGCAGCACACGGCGGAATTCCTCGATGGCCAGCGGCGAGAAGCAGTTGATGAGCAGGTCTACGGACCCGTCTGCCGCCGGCAGGCGGTAGGAGGAGGCCACAGCGAACTGCACGTTTTTCTCCCGCTTAGCTGCCAGACGCAGTATGGGCTTGGAGATATCGATCCCGGCCATCACCGGCGTCTTCCCAGCCTCACACAGGGCACGATAGATGCCCGCGGTGTAGTAGCCCTCGCCGCAGCCGTTGTCCAGCACCGCCGGGGCATCGCCGGTCAACTCCACAGCGAGTTGACATAATTCTTCGCATAGCGGGGCGTAGTAGCCCTTTTCCAGAAAGGCGTGCCGCGCCGCGGCCATAGCCTTGTCATCGCCGGGGGTTTTGGAGTGCTTCCGGTTCACCGGCAGCAGATAGGTATAGCCCTCCCTGGCGATGTCGAAGCAGTGGCCGGCGGGGCAGAGATAGCTGCCCTCCCGCCGCGTCAGCGCGCCGCCGCACATGGGGCAGACGAACAGACTGTTCATCGCTCACCCTCCGGCAGTGTCACGTCGTGTATCCATTTACGGGACCGGATGCGCCACAGGCAGATGGGACACTTGATAAAGCTCTCCGCCTGTATGGCCAGCGACACGAACCAGGGATCCGCGTCCAGCACCAGCGCCAGCAGGGCCGTCAGCGGCAGCGCCACCAGCCACTGGGGACCCAGATCCAGTGCCGTGGACCAGAACACATCGCCGCCTGCCCGCAGGATACCGGTGACGGCGGAGATGGAGTAGGCGTGGAAGGGGATGCAGGCGAAGCCCGTCACCGCAAGGGTGGTGGCAAGATGGGCACTGAGGTCGTACAGCTTGAACAGTGGGAAGACCACCGGCTGGAACAGCAGCGGTACCAGCGCCAGGGCGATGACGGCCAGTGCGGCGCCCACCAGTATCGTCACCCAGGACAGCGTCCTGGACAGGTCCATCAGCTCATCGTGGCTCTGTCCCTCACCGATGGCCTTGCCGATCATCACGGCGGTGGCGGCGCCCAGACCAAAGCACACCACCAGGAACAGGCGGTTCAGGTTGCCCATGACGGCGTTGGCCGCCAGAAACTCTACCGAGATGGCCATGTGTCCCAGAATGACGGTGAGCAGGCTGTTGCCCAGCCCCCAGAACAGCTCGTTGGCCATCACCGGCGAGGCGTATTTCACGAACCGGCGCAGCATCTCCCAGCCCGGACGGAGGAGCGCCTTCAGGTCCAGGGGGATGACCCGGCTCCGCAGGGCGCAGAACAGGCATACGGCGAACTCCGCCACGCGGGAGAGCAGCGTGGCGATGGCCGCGCCCTCCACGCCCAGCATGGGAAAGCCGCACTTGCCGAAGATCAGCAGGTAGTTCATGCCGGTATTCAGCACTGTGGACATACCAAACAGCTTCATGCCGAAGCTGGCGTTCTCCACGCTGCGCTGCGCGCTGACGTAGATAGACGAGAGCATATTGAACACATAGGAGAAGCCGATGACCCGCAGGTACGGCGCGCCAAGCAGGGACAGATGGTGCTTGTTGCTCATCAGGTCCATGATCTGTACTGGCCACAGGAACAGCGCCAGCGCGATGACCAGCGCCAGAGCCACGCCCAGCCCCGCCGCCACGCCGATGGCGCGGCTGATGCTGGTCAGGTCCTTTTTGCCCCAGTACTGGCTGATCAGGATGCCCACGCCGGACTGGACGCCGAACACGATGGAGATCAGCAGGAATACCGGCACGTTGGCCGCTGTTACCGCCGCCATCTCATTGTTGCCCAGCTGGCTGACCATCAGTGTGTCGATCAGGCCCAGAGAGAAAGTGATCAGGTTTTGCAGGGCGATGGGCCCGGTCAGCCGGAGCAGATATCCGTAGAAGGCCTTGTCGCGCTTCAGAGCTTGCAGCATGGTTCACCTCATTAAGAAAATTGGATTATCAAAGCATGGGGAAGCGGCTGTCCCGGTGGGCGAGCAGCGCCTGGCACAGGACATCCACGTCCTCCCGTGTATTGTCAGGGGAGAAGGAGATACGGATCACGCCGGCGGCAGTCTT
Source organism: Vescimonas sanitatis (assembly GCF_049060325.1). Lineage (NCBI taxonomy): Bacteria > Bacillati > Bacillota > Clostridia > Eubacteriales > Oscillospiraceae > Vescimonas > Vescimonas sanitatis. The sequence continues at coordinate 40,350 of NZ_JBMGPW010000009.1, forward strand.
TTTGTCCAGCCCCAGAGCGGAGACCACATGGCTCGCCTTCCCCTGATGGCAGGCAGAGCCTGCGGAGATGCAGATGCCCTGCGCACCCAGGTCCGTTACGATGTTGGCGCTGGGATACCCTACCAGCGACACCGCCAGAATGTGGGGGGCCGTACCCTCGCCCACGGGGACCACGCCGCCCATGGCCAGCAGCTTCTCCCGGCAATAGGCCTTCAGTCCGGCCATGTGGGCCAGCTTGGCGTCATAATCGGCCAGCCGCAGCTCCACCGCCTTGGCAAAGCCGGCGATCTGGGCCGTGGCCTCGGTGCCGGAGCGCGCGCCGCGCTCCTGTCCGCCGCCGGGCAGCAGGGGGCGGGGGTTCCGCACCCGGGGACCGATGTACAGCGCGCCCACGCCCTTTGGCCCGCCGACCTTGTGACCGGACAGGCTCATCAGGTCTACGCCCCAGCCCTCCGGGTCGCAGGGGACCTTCAAAAAGCCCTGCACCGCGTCGCAGTGCAGCAGGGCAGGGGAGCCCTTCTCCCGCAGCAGGGCAGCGATGTCCGCCGCGGGAAATACGCAGCCCGTCTCGTTGTTCACCAGCATCACAGACACCAGGGCGGTGTCCTCCCGCAGGGCATCCGCCACCTGTTCGGCGGTGACATTGCCGTCCCGTCCTGGCTTCAGATAGGTGACCTCATACCCCTGCTGGGCCAGCAGCTTGCAGGGCTCCAGAACGGCGCTGTGCTCCACGGCGGTGGTGATGATGTGTCTGCCCCTGTGCCGGTTCTGCCACAGGGCGGCCTGTATGGCCCAGTTGTCGCTCTCCGTGCCGCAGGAGGTGAAGTACAGGCGCTCTGCGGGGCAGCCCAGCGCCCCGGCGATGACGGCCCGCCAGCCCTCCACGGCTTTTTTCATCTCCACCCCTATGGGGTATTGGGAGGAGGGATTGCCAAAGTGCGCCGTCAGCACCTCGTACATGGCGTCGGCCACGGCTTTGGGCACCGGCGTGGTGGCGGCGTTATCAAAATAGACCATAGAGAGCCTCCTGTTTCACGAACGGGTCTTGAAAGACACGGTAAAATACAGTATAATAAACCGATCAAAAAGCGGGAGTGAAAAACACCTTCACCCGTGAAACCTTATTATACGATAGAATAGGGGAAAGTGCAAGATGCGTGTTGCCATCTATACCTTGGGCTGCAAGGTGAACCAATACGAGACACAGGCCATGGAGCAGGAGCTGCTGCGCCGCGGTCATACGCTGGTGCCCGCCGAGACAGAGGCCGACGGCTATATCGTCAACACCTGCTCCGTCACCGCCATCAGTGACAAGAAATCCCGGCAGATGATCCGCCGGTGTCATAAGCTGAACCCCAACGCGGTGGTGGCCGCCTGCGGCTGTTATGTGCAGACCCACCCGGAGGTGGTGGCGGCACTGGACGTGGACCTGCTGGCCGGTACCGGTGACCGCATGGCGTTTCTGGACCTGTTCGAGCAGGCAGCCCACGAGAAGGAGCCGGTGAGACTGTTGGACGACGCCCTGCGCCGCCGGGAATTCGAGGTGCTGCCCGCCGGCGGCATGGCCGAGCGCACCCGGGCCATGCTGAAGGTAGAGGACGGCTGTGTGAATTTCTGCACCTACTGCATCATCCCCTACGCCCGCGGTCCGGTGCGCTCCCTGCCGCTGGCGACGGCCGTAGCCCAGACGGAGCAGCTGCGGCGCGAGGGATACCGTGAGCTGGTGCTCACCGGTATCGAGATATCCTCCTGGGGCCACGATCTGAAAAACGGCCAAAGCCTCATCGACCTGCTGGAGGCGGTATCCGCCGCCGCGGGGGATATGCGTCTGCGGCTGGGGAGCCTGGAGCCCCGTACCATCACCGAGGACTTCTGCCGCCGGGCGTCGAAGCTGCCCAACCTGTGCCCCCACTTCCACCTGTCCCTGCAGTCCGGCTGTGACGAGACGCTGCGCCGCATGAACCGGAAGTACGACACGGCACGGTTTTACGAGTCCGTCACACTGCTGCGGCAGTATTTCCACCGGCCCGCCGTCACCACCGATCTGATCTGCGGCTTCCCCGACGAGACGGACAGGGAGTTCGGACAGACCATGGCCTTTATCGAAAAGTGCGCCTTCGCGGATATGCACGTCTTTCCCTATTCCGTCCGTCCCGGCACCAAGGCGGCGGAGCTGGTGCAGTTCAGCGCCGCGGTAAAGGAGGAACGGACCCGCCGCGCCGTGGCCGTGGCCCGGACCATGCACCGCGCCTATCTGGAGGGCTGCGTGGGGCAGACCTACCCGGTGCTCTATGAGCAGGAGAAGGACGGCCTCTACACCGGCCACGCCCCCAACTACTGTGAGGTGTGCGTCCGCGCCGAAGATTTACATAATAAAATTATCGATACAAAAATAGTCGGTATAGATGGTGATGTACTGATAGGAGAGTTGACATAACATGAACCACTTTTTCGCCTATATCAACCGTATGCGCTTCATCCAGCGCTGGTCGCTCATGCGGAACAGCTACACGGAGAACATCCAGGAGCACAGCCACCAGACGGCGGTGCTGGCCCACGCGCTGGCGGTGCTGCGCAACGAGCGCTTCGGCGGCCAGGTGGACGTCGGCGCCGTGGCCGTGGCGGCGCTGTATCACGACGCCGGCGAGATACTCACCGGCGATATGCCCACCCCCATCAAGTATTACAACCCCGGCATCCGCGACGCCTACAAGGCCGTGGAGCAGGTGGCGGAGGACAAGCTCCTCTCCATGCTGCCGGAGGACCTGCGTCCCGCCTACGAGGATGCCCTCCGTCCCGCCGACCCGGAGATCGAGCAGCTGGTGAGGGCGGCGGATAAGCTCTCCGCCCACATCAAGTGCATCGAGGAGCTGAAGGCCGGCAACACCGAGTTCCGTCAGGCCGCCGCCCAGACCGCCGCCGCCATGGACGCCATGGCCCTGCCGGAGCTGGACTATTTCCGCGAGCATTTCCTGCCCAGCTATTCGCTGACATTAGACGAACTGGAATAGCAAACCGCACCTCCCGCGCCCTGCCATCGTCAGGTCTCCTCGACGTATACCCGATACGCCGTCGTCGGCCTGCCATCGACAGGACACGGGATCCATCGGTTTTCGGCAAACCGCGCCTCCCGCGCCAAAACAAAAAACCATCCGAGAGGAGTCTATAGTTATGAAAGCGATCGTTACCGTTGTGGGCAAGGACCAGGTGGGCATCATCGCCGGTGTGTGCAACACCCTGGCGGCCAGCCGCATCAACGTCCTGGATATCAGCCAGACCATCATGGAGGGCTACTTCACCATGATGATGGTGGTGGACCTGACCGAGTGTCAGGCGCCCTTCGACGCCCTGCGCGCCGATCTGAAGGCCTACGGCGAGGGCCGCGGCCTGTCCATCCGCATCCAGCGGGAGGACATCTTCGACGCCATGCACAAGCTGTAAGGGGTGGGAATATGCTGAGTCTGCAAAACATCTTCGACACCATTGCCATGGTGGACAAGCAGCACCTGGACATCCGCACCATCACCATGGGCATCTCCCTGCTGGACTGCGCCGACGAGGACATGGACCGCTGCTGCGACAAGATCTACGACAAGATCTGCTCCCGCGCCGAAAAGCTGGTCCAAACCGGCTGCGATATCGAGAGCGAGTTCGGCATCCCCATCGTCAACAAGCGCATCTCCGTCACGCCCATCGCCATTGCCGGCGCGGCCTGTAAAAGCGAGGACTTTGTCCCCCTGGCCCTGACGCTGGACCGCGCCGCCAAGACCTGCGGCGTCAACTTCATCGGCGGCTACTCCGCCCTGGTGCAGAAGGGCTTTACCTCCGGCGACCGGCGGCTCATCGCCTCCATTCCCGAGGCGCTGGCCCGCACGGAGCTGGTCTGCTCCAGCGTCAACGTGGGCAGCACCAAGGCCGGCATCAACATGGACGCCGTGGCCCAGATGGGCCGCGTCATCAAGGAGACGGCCCACCTGACCCGCGACCGTGACGGCCTGGGCTGCGCCAAGCTGGTGGTGTTCTGCAACGCCGTGGAGGACAACCCCTTCATGGCCGGCGCCTTCCACGGCGTGGGTGAGGCCGACACCGTCATCAACGTGGGCGTGTCCGGCCCCGGCGTGGTGTACCACGCCCTGCAGGGCTGCAAGGGCCAGCCCTTCGACGTGGTGGCCGAGACTATCAAAAAGACCGCCTTCCAGATCACCCGCATGGGCCAGATGGTGGCGTCCGAGGCCAGCCGCCGTCTGGATGTGCCCTTCGGCATCGTGGACCTGTCCCTGGCCCCCACCCCGGCGGTGGGCGACAGTGTGGCCCGCATCCTGGAGGAGATGGGCCTGTCCGTCTGCGGCACCCACGGCACCACCGCCGCCCTGGCCCTGCTGAACGACGCCGTGAAGAAGGGCGGCGTCATGGCCAGCGGCCATGTGGGCGGCCTGTCCGGCGCCTTTATCCCCGTCTCCGAGGACGAGGGCATGATCGCCGCGGCCCTGGACGGCACCCTGACCATCGACAAGCTGGAGGCCATGACCTGCGTGTGCTCTGTGGGCCTGGACATGATCGCCGTGCCCGGCAGTACCACGGCGGAGACGATCTCTGCCATCATCGCCGACGAGGCCGCCGTGGGCATGGTCAACAGCAAGACCACCGCCGTCCGCATCATCCCCGTGGAGGGCGCGGACGTGGGCGACACCGTGGAGATGGGCGGCCTGCTGGGCAGCGCGCCCCTGATGCCCGTCCACGAGGCCTCCAGCGCCGACTTTATCGCCCGCGGCGGCCGTATCCCCGCCCCGCTGCAAAGCCTGAAAAACTGATATGATCCGACCTGCGACAAGTCTCGACATCCCCCGGGCGCTGGAGATCTACGCCAGCGCCCGGCAGTTCATGCGCCGCAGCGGCAACACCGTCCAGTGGGTCAACGGCTACCCCTCCGAGGCCCTGCTCCGGTCGGACGTGGCCGCCGGCCGGCTGTTCGTCATGGAGGACGCGGGCGGCGTGTACGCCGTGTTTGCCTTCATCATCGGCGACGACCCCACCTATCAGGTCATCGACGGCGCGTGGCTGGATGACGAGACGCCATACGGCACCCTCCACCGCCTGGGCAGCGACGGTACCCATACCGGCGTGCTGGCCGAGGCCGTGGCCTGGGCGTGGACGCGGTGTCCCCATCTGCGGGCGGACACCCACGAGGATAACCACCCCATGCGCCGCTGCCTGGAACGCGCCGGCTTCGCGTACACCGGCACCATCCACGTCGCCGACGGCACCCCCCGCCGCGCCTACGAGCGCATATGACCCCCGTTAGCCTTCCCCTTGGGGGGTCCGCGGTGTTGAATGACAGGCCGGTGGCCTGTCAGACCCGCGAACCTACCGACCCGCAGGGAGACAGGTGTCAGCGAAGCTGACGGATGAGGTGTAGCCGCGCAGCGGCGTAAAGCCCTCGTCCCGCCGCGCAGGCGGCGTCTTAAACTCCCCGGCGGCGTCAACCGCCACCAACCAAAGCCGCCCTCCGTCAACAAGTCCTGCCAATGCTCTGAAAATTCCATCACGGATTTTCTGCGGTCCATCTTTTTTATTGCTCTGTATGGAAACGCATGATATGATGGATTTGGCAGCGGTGAAAGAAACCGGCAAATCGGAATTTGAATTTCTATAAATTATGACCTCTTAACAGAGGTTATAGGTTATCAATAAAATCCTCCAAAAGCCTTGGAAATAAAGGATTTTTCGCTGTGTGCTCGCCTTATCCCTTTATACGATTTCACTATTGTTTATGCTTCCCTCGTGACCTCATAAGGGAAAAATCAAGGGAAGAAAAAACTCGTAACACAATATAACAAAATGTGGTAATCAGGAAACTGTGACATATGTGCGAATATATTATACTGGAGGATTTTATAATGGACAAGTACATTTACGATAACAGCAACGGCTTATGGTATGAATTACAGGGAGATTATTACATCCCCTGTTTGGTATTACCTGCCGAAAAAGAAGAAAGGCATATCGGAGTATGGGGACAGCGGCATTTGCGGTATATCCGTGAGCATAGAAAAGTGTTCTACATCAAGCTGTTGACAAGCGGCAAACTGCAATCCCACCTTGCCGATGTTGAAGAACAGGCACAGGAACTGTTTGACCATCTTATGAAACAACGGGCAGAGCGTGAGGGCATTACCGAAAAACTGAAAGCAGACAACCAAATGGAATGGGTTGGCAGAATGAGCAATCTGCGGTCTGCGGTTACGGAAACTGTCAATGCCGAGGTGATCTTCGTATGAGAAAACGGAAGTATTACCTTTACCTCACAGCAGAAGAGCGGCGGTATATCTTCAATGCTTTGCTTGCTTTCAGCAACAGACTGATAGCACAAGGCAGATATACGGATGCCGTTGACGAGGTTATGATAAAGTTCGCAAAATGAGACTGTAACGCCAAAATACACAAAATCGAGGGGTAAGGTACAAACACCTTACCCCTCTGTTTTTGCGGTCAGAAAATAGCTTGAAATATGGCTTTTCATCCCATTTTCGTTACTTGTCTACTTTCTCTAACATCGCATCATAAATTGCCTGTGTTTCTTTTGGATCGCTCATTCCAATGACAAGAGTTTTCTCGCCGGAAGTCAAGATAATATGCTCTTTAGCACCTGTATAGGAATATAAGGTGTATGATCCAAATTCATCATTTTGGAAAATGCCCATAGATAGTTTGGGAGAACCAAAACCGCTTGTTCGCACTCCTACATCTAAATTCTTACGGTATTCAATGGTCTCAATTTCGGAATAATCGATCTCCAGGTCTGTCCAATAGGTTGCATTGATCGTTAATGCTGTATCTTCGCACTTTACCTCGATGTTACCAGTAAACATTAAAAGAGCAACACCTAATAAAATGATGGGTACTATAACTGCGGTTATTCTAAGCGCAATTTTTTCCGCACCGCTTTTGGGCGCTTCAGCATATACAATTCCTTCCTTTTGATGCTGTTTGTAAATGAAATAAGAGTAAACTATAGGAATAATCGCCAAAGCAGCAATCACACATACTACAACCCATACCATCACTTTTAGAGGAAGAAAAATGGAGAGCAATAAAATAAGTCCTCCAACTACCCAGACCTTACCGCCAAATCTATGCGTTTTATTCCAATTCTCCTCGTTATTCAACGCCCAAGAAATCTTGATACCCAGCGTTCTGTTTTGTTTAACTTTGGGTAAGTAATTGCCTATAAAGATGAACATTACTCCGAGCATAGCCGGCATAAAAAATGCTAAATCAAATTCTTTGCCAAAAGCTGCACGATACATTATTCCGTTTGCGAAAAGGGATATAATCGGAAGAATCCAAAAAACCATTCCCAATGCTTTTTGATTTTGATCTTTTTGTTTTTTATCCAATGAAGTAAAAAGCAAACAAACAAAATGGAAAATCAAAAGTATGATAGGTGTACCAAAGACAGCAAAGACCTTTCCGCTTAATCCGTCCGCATTGCCGTCAGCTCCCCAATGGGTTGTAATAATGTCAGGCAAATCATTCCACATAATGATCCCGAATAAAGCCGGAAGTAAAATAATAATTGACGATATTATAACCTTAATCTTGTTCTTTTTAAGCATTATCATTATCCCCTTTCAAATCTGCAATCCATAGCATAGTTTCCTCCAAAACAGAGGTGTTGATTTCATAGAAAATGAACTTTCCTTCTCTTGTATCTCTGATTAAGTCAGCATCCTTCAACACCGATAGATGTCTTGAAATCGAAGGTGCTGTTACAGAGAAATGGTTGGTAATCTCTCCCGCAGACATTCGCCCCTTTTTCAGCATATTTAGTATTTCACGGCGAATTGGGTCAGCAAGAGCTTTTAATGTCTGTTGCAGTCCCATTTGACATCCTCCCTTAACATTTAACCAAATTGTTAATTATATTATACGCATAGAGACTATAATTGTCAATAGGTTCGCTAAGATTTTCATACAAATTGAAAGGGGCGGCTTTCTCTTTGCCGCCCGTAATATGTAATCCCGCAAGGCAGGGAAACTGCCCTGCGGTGTTGTTTTCGGTGTTAAAGCTATCTTTCTCTGTCGTGGGATCGATGCTTGGGTTTGGTCTGTCTGCCCTCTGCCTGCAACCGTCTTAGCTGGTCACGGACACTTTGCTTTTCTGGCGGTGCATACCGTTCTTTTTCGGCGGGTCTGCTTTTTTCTTTGACCTTGCGTTCCCATTCTGCAAGCTCTCGGTTGTAGTTATTAACTATGACTTCTGCCTTGCAGTAGGTTGCCATAAATGCTTGCACGTCGGGATAACCGTCATCTTTCAGAATATCGGGTATTGTTTCAAGCATAGCGGAGATTTTTTCTTCCCTCTGCTGTATCTGCGTTTCCAACGCCTTTCGCTCCTTGCCCTTGAATATACCCTTTGTTTCGGCAAGCTGTGCCTTTAACTTGGGTACTTCATCCTGCAAGCTGCGGATTTCTCTTGCCCTGTCCTGCACCCGTATCATCAGCTTCTGCATTGTGCGGAACTCTGCCATATCCATATTGAGTACCGGTTTGGGCGGTAGTGCCGTCTGCCTTATCAGGTTCTGCAAAAATTCCTTTGCCTTGCCCACAATACTGCGGAACAGATTTGGCAGCCATCCATTCGCTTTAATGGATTGACTTGCTTTTTGGTGGATCTCATCTTTCTTGATTTCCAGTATCTTGGCTTCTTCAATCCCTGATATGAGTGCCATATCCGCCGTTCTGTTCCATTCCTGCCTTGCGGCATTGTCTGCTTCAATTTCTGCGGCTTTGGGATTGTTCTTGCCAATCTTCTTGGTTGGCAGATAGATACTGTCGGGATTGAACACCTTTAGGTGCTGTTCGAGGTCTGAGATATGCCGATTGATAAGGGCGGTATAGATTTCCTTTACTTCCCGAAGAAAAGGGTCGCTTTTGAAGCGGTCATCCTTTACGGTGAAAAGGTGCTGTTCGTATATGCCGCCTTTGGGGATAACGGTACAGCCCTCACGGACTTTGCCGCTTTCATCGGTGATCTCTTTCTTGGTGCGTACCCGCTTGCCCGTTTCATCATAGAATACGCTTCGGGTGGCGATCTTTATATCCGGCTCGGCAAGTAGCCGCCTTTCACTGAATATAAGGTGGATGTGGTAATTGGTCTTTCTCTTGTTGTGGTGGAGTGCCGATACACATTCCACATTGTACCGTCTGCGAAATTCCTCTGTGAAATCTTCAAGTACCTGTTGCGGCTCATAGGTGGTGTAAACTTCGGGCAGGGCAATTATCAATTCCCTTGCTTCGATACACTTCCCCGGCGAGTTGCTTCGCTTAAATTCCTGCTGACATTCTTTTGCAAGGTTTCGCCAAAAGGAATTGTCTGCGGTGCGGTAAGTGGCATAGAGGTTTTCCTGTCTTGCATGGCTTGTAATATACGATATTCTTCCCTTGACATTATACAGCTTTGACATCTGAATAAAGCTGTGGCGTGTCATAAATCATCTCCGTTCTGTGTTGTAAAGGTGCGTTCTCATTTTGCAACCGACTTGTCGGTTGCGGCTGTTTTGGCGGCGGGTGCTGACGAGACAGCCAATGAAAATTGCGGCAGCAATTTTCTCTGTATCATAGCGGCGGTATATGCCGACAAGCTGTGATACAGGCTCCCTGCAAGGGCGAAATATCACTTGAACAAATCGTAGATTTGTGCGAGGGGTGTATTTCGCTCTCAAACGCCGAGGGCTTTGAGAACGGTTTACTCTACCTTACGGACATCATCCTGACACAGTAGGTTTCTGCCCTGATTGACGGTCATAAAACGCTCTAAGGTATCCCTGCGGATAATGGTTTTACGTCCGACCTTCAGAACAGGCAGCTTGCCCCAGTCCACCAACTTTCGCATTGTGTTTCTGCCGATGCCGCTGGTTTCTGCCGCTTCTTCGATTGTCATTCCCATTTTGATTGCGTTCATAGTGCTGTTCTCCTTTCTTAAATACTCAAAATGCAACTTTGGTATTATCATTATACTTATTTTGCCATCACTTGTCAACCTGTTTTGCAACCTTTTAAGGATTATTTTTAATATTTTTCGGAAATAGGGGTTGCAAATTGAGCTTGTTTGTGCTATACTGTACTCAAACAGGAGGTGAATACCTTGGAAGAAGAAACAATGTTTACCCCAAAACAAGTCGGGGAACGCATTAAAGAGCGTAGAATAGAACTCAAACTTTCTATGCCGGAACTTGGCAAGCGTATCGGCGTGAACAAGTCTACCATTCAAAGGTATGAAGCTGACGGCGTTGATCCGAAGCGAACAATGATTATCAACGGTCTTGCCGAAGCACTTCTTACCACTCCCGAATGGCTGACAGGTCTTTCTGATGATAAGGAATATGACAGCTATACACTCTGCCAAAAGGACATTGAGCAGCACATCAAGAAATATCTTGATACGGTGTCCTCTACCGTAAAGGGTGAGCCGCACCAACAGATGCTCACTACATTTCTCGGGAAGATAATTGATTTGTACTCTGTGCTTTGCCACTACTTTTCCGATGCTATGACAGAGGTTGACCGTGTGGCAAACGATGAAGGCTTGAAGCAATCGCTTATGCGATACGCTATCGAGTCGGGAGCGATTACCGAAAAGGTCTATCGCAACGAAATGGAATTACCTATCGAAGATATGAAACGATTTCTTGACGGGATTTTACATATCTACGATGAAGGTCGTACCGCTGTAAAGATGGGCGATCTCTTCGAGATAGTGACGGAAGCTGAAAAAAGGCTATCCGAAAAGAACAATTCCGTGGCACCTTGACAATTAAAAAAGCCGATTGAAACCAATCGGCAGAAGTGACACTATTTACTTTACGCACACCATATGTCACAGTTCCGATTGCCACGGATAGAAAGGAGAGATTTTATCTATGGCAAAAGGTTCTGTAAGAAAGAAAGGCAAAAAGTGGTACTACCGCTTCTATATCGAAGATGAAAGCGGAAACCGTGTGCAGAAGGAGTTTCCCGGCACTGAAAGCAAGGCTGAAACAGAAGCCCTTATGCGAAAGGCAATGGAAGACTACGAGGAAAAGAAATTCGTAGCCAAGTCCGAAAATGTTACGGTGGGAACGTTGCTGGATCAATGGGTGGAAGAAGAACTGAAGCCCGGCAATCTGAGCAATGGTACAGTAATGGCATATCAGGGTACGGTAAACCGTATCAAGCAGTACCCGATTGGGGAACGCAAGCTGAAAACTGTAACTGCTGACCATTTACAGGCATATATCGACTTCCTCAGTTTCGGTGGCACAAATCCCGATGGCACACAGGCAAAGGCTCTCAGCAAGGGGTATCTGCGATTGTTCTCGGCAGTCCTGCAAGGGGCGTTCCGTTTTGCGGTGTTCCCGAAAAGGCTGATTTCCTTTAACCCGATGCAGTATGTAGTGTGGAGGGGCAAAAAGGAAGAATACGAACTGTTCTCAGACGAGGACGGGAATGTGACTTCCGCCCCCACAATCAGCCATGAGCAGTATCTGAAGCTGGAGGACTTTCTGAAAAAGAAAGACAATCCGGCGTTGCTGCCCATTCAGATTGCCTACTACACGGGGCTTCGAATCGGCGAGGTTTGCGGCTTGACCTGGCAGGATATTAACCTTGAAGGTCAGTACCTTACAGTACGCCGCAGTATGCGCTACAACGGGGCAAGGCACAAGACGGAAATCGGAGCGACCAAGCGAAAGAAAATCCGTACTGTGGACTTCTGCGACACACTGGCAGAAATTCTTAGAACAGCCAAAGCCGAACAGCATAAAAACCGCTTCCGATACGGAGAGTTGTACAGCCTCAACTATTACAGTGAGGTCAAAGAAAAAGACCGTACTTATTACGAGGTTTACAGTCTGCCGAGAACGGAAGAAGTCCCGGAGGGATACAAGGAAATATCCTTTGTCTGCCTCAGACCGGACGGGGCGTTTGAATCGCCGAGTACGGTAGGGATTATGTGCAGGGCGGCAAGGAAAAAGGTCGATGGGTTGGAGGACTTCCATTTCCACCAGCTTCGTCACACATTCACAAGCAATCTGCTCTCAAATGGGGCTGCCCCAAAGGATGTGCAGGAGCTTCTCGGACACGCTGATGTCAGTACCACAATGAATATCTACGCTCACGCTACAAGGGAAGCGAAGCGTACTTCCGCAAGGCTGCTGGATAAGGTAGTCGGCGGCGAATAACAAAAAGTTTCCCTTGTTTTCGCTCATAAGGGCAAAAACAAGGGAAAATACATAAGGTTTGAGAATTACACTGGCGAAAAGCCTTGAAAATACAGAGTTTTCAGAGGGTTAAATAGAAAAATCGGAATTTGGAGAGGAAGAAATGTTTTTAGATATATACAATTTTTTTAGAATGGAAATGAATAGCGGAAGTGTTTTGGGATACTTTTTGCAAGCTCTACCAAGTGCTTGTATTGTAGGCTTGGTGTTCTTGGCAATTCGTTCCATAATTCTGAAGAAAAAGAAAATACAAATTAAGTGGAAGAAGGAAGCTTTGCAAACTGTTTTCATTTGCTATCTCACTGGTCTTGTAAGCCTTGTTGTCCTTCCTGCAAACTTTTGGTTATCTTTTTATGATGGCATATTTTTTGGATGGTGGAATGAAATGAGACAAGTATTTCAATTCGGTGTAGTAAATCTTGTTCCTTCAGTTATAAAATGCCTAAATGGAGAACTTTCACTGGGGAGTTGGGATAAAACAATGTTGATTGGCAATATCGCGATGTTTGTTCCGTTTGGCTTTTTTCTTCCGCTTGTTACAGAAATTAGGAACAGAAGAAAGCTGGTATTGCTTGCTATTGTAATTCCGATTTGTTTTGAAATGGCACAACTGTTCTTTGGCAGAAGTTTTGATGTGGATGATTTGATTTGTAACTTTATCGGTATAATTATCGGTGCTTTGATTGCATATGCCATTTTGAAAGCTAAATCTAAAGACAGATAACTTCCAGTTTGATGAAGTACAAGGCCATCTTCGAGCGCAACGCCGACCGTCTTGTGAACGCCAACACCATTTACGAGGGACAGGTCATTGTCCTGCCCGCGAAGTAAGCACAAGCAATCCACATAACGAAAGCATAAAAAAAGCCCACCTCGAAAAGTCGAGGTGGGCTTTTTTTCGTGTGCGCGGATTTGCTTAACTTAATGACATTGCCCGAAAGGGCTTTCTTTTTTACCCAGATGTACCGCTGAGGTATCAAAAAGGGAAAGTAAATGTATATAGTTTGAACGCAAAGCTTCATAGCTTTCGCGTTCTCCCGCCGTGGACATTTGCGGGGAAAATGTTGCAAATTGCCGTTGTGCAATTTAGCAAACGCCCCCGGCGTGCGAATTCGGAAAAGCAAAAAAACGCAGCAAAAAGTGCGAAAAAGGATTTCTGCTATATTTTTTAAGGAAATGGTACCAATACAAGTGAAAAAGTTGCATAAAAAAATTTTTGTACCTGAAATACCGTGGGATATCGTGGCGAAAAATACATTCTAAACGTATGGTACATCTTCCACGGCTGGGGAAAAACCGGATGTAAATGCCACAAAATGGGAAGTTTTTTCATAAAAAAGTTGCGGGCAAAATAACGAAAAGAACCGGACACTTTTTCAGGCGTACCCAAAAAAAGTGTGAAAATTTGACGTGCGAGCTGTTTTTCTTTATAATATTTCAGGAACAAAAAGAAGATTTCGAATTTCACAACAATTCGGAACGGAAAGAGAGAAAAACATGGAAAAATACCTTGTTTTGGCAACCTTTATGGGGTCTGTCATCGCACTTATCTTCGCCTTCGCCACCGGCAAAAAAGTGCTGAGTTTTGACGAAGGCACCCCGCTTATGAGCAAAATTTCGCAATCTATCCGTGCGGGCGCCAACGCCTACCTGAAGCGGCAATACACCGTTGTAGGTGTGTTTTTTGCCTGTATGATCGTGGTTTTGTGCATTATGGCGGCCTTAAAGTTGCTGACTTGGTTCGTGCCCTTCGCGTTCCTGACCGGCGGTTTCTTCTCCGGCCTGTCTGGCTTCGTGGGTATGCGTATCGCCACAAAGGCCAACTGCCGCACCGCCAACGCCTGCCGCGACGGCCTGAACCGCGGCCTCCGCGTGGCCTTCTCCGCCGGCTCCGTTATGGGCTTTACTGTGGTCGGCCTCGGCCTGCTGGATATCAGCGTGTGGTTCATGCTTCTGCGCTTCGTGTTTAAGCTGGAGGCCGCTGACATCACCAGTGCCATGCTGACCTTCGGCATGGGCGCCAGCTCCATGGCGCTGTTTGCCCGCGTGGGCGGCGGCATCTTCACCAAGGCGGCCGATGTGGGCGCCGACCTGGTGGGCAAGGTTGAGGCAGGTATTCCCGAGGACGATCCCCGCAACCCCGCTGTTATCGCCGATAACGTAGGTGACAACGTGGGTGACGTGGCCGGTATGGGTGCGGACCTGTATGAGAGCTATGTTGGCTCCATCGTCTCTGCCTCCGCCTTGGGCGTGGCGGCATTCAGCGATCAGGCCTTCAAGGCCATGGCTATTCCCATGGTCATGGCGGCGGTGGGCATCATCTGCTCCATCATTGGCTCTTTCTTCGTCAAGACCGAGGAGAACGCCGACCAGCGCACGTTGCTGAAAGCACTGTCCCGCGGCACCAACCTGGCGGCTATTCTGATTGCTATTATCTCCTTCTTTCTGGTGTGGGCCCTGCTGGGCATCGAGCACTGGGGACTGTATGTGGCCATTCTCTCCGGTCTGGTGGCCGGCGTGCTGATCGGCAAGGCCACGGAGTATTACACTTCTGATACCTACAAGCCGACCCAGGAGCTGAGCAGCAAGAGCCAGACCGGCTCCGCTACCATCATCATCGGCGGTCTTGGCCTGGGTATGCTCTCCACGGCGGTGCCCATCGTGATCGTGGCGGTGTGCATCCTGTTGGCGTTCTTCCTCTCCGGCGGCGCAGCCAGCACAGGTATGGGCCTGTACGGCATTGCTTTGGCGGCAGTGGGTATGCTGTCCACGCTGGGCATCACCCTGGCCACTGACGCCTACGGCCCTGTGGCCGACAATGCCGGCGGTATCGCTGAGATGGCTGGCTTGGAGCCGGAGGTTCGCAAGCGCACAGACGCGCTGGACTCTTTGGGCAACACCACGGCAGCTACCGGCAAGGGCTTTGCCATCGGCTCCGCCGCGCTGACGGCTCTGGCACTGATGGCTTCCTATATCGAAAAGGTCAAGGAAGTGGGCGCGAATGTCACCTTTGAGGACTTCTCCCTGATGAACCCCGTGGTGCTGGTGGGCCTGTTTATCGGCGCGTGCCTGCCCTTCGTGTTCGCAGCGCTTACCATGAACTCCGTGGGCCGCGCGGCCCAGAGCGTGGTGCTGGAGGTACGCCGCCAGTTCCGCGAGATCACTGGCCTGATGGAGGGCAAGGCAGATCCCGACTACGCGCGCTGCGTGGATCTGTGCACCAAGGCCAGCCTGAAGGAGATGGTGCTGCCCACCGTTATCGCGGTGGTGACGCCCATTGTGGTAGGTATGATCCTGGGTTTCAAGGGTGTGGTCGGTCTGCTGGCCGGTGCCACCGTTACTGGTTTCCTGATGGCTATCTACATGGCCAATGCCGGCGGTGCCTGGGATAACGCCAAGAAGTACATCGAGGCAGGCAACTTCGGCGGCAAGGGCAGTGATTGCCACAAGGCCGGCGTGGTGGGCGACACCGTGGGCGATCCCTTCAAGGACACTGCGGGTCCGGCCATCAACATCCTCATCAAGCTGCTGAGCATGGTGTCCATCGTGTTTGCTGGATTGATCGTGAATTATGCTATTCTGTAACGGGAAAAGGGGAAAAAACAAGCAGCACCCCCGGCTTCTCTCTCACAGATGCGCTAAGTAATTGATTTTTTTGAACAGGCAGGCAGTGGCGTGAGCCGCTGCCTGCCTGTTCTTTTGTTGTTTTTACTATGCGACTGTGGGACTTCCTCAGGTGAGGCCATCGCTTGGAGTGAGGAGGATTGGGCCACGGCAGAACTGCCTGCCGACAATCGATTTGACTATCGGGACGTTGCAGCAGCAGGCAAACGAAAATCGCCGTGCAGAGGTCGTGTGCAGCAGTGGCTTCAGCGCATTTTCCCGTGAAACGATTCAGGAAGATGCCGCCTTCTTGACTGCTGAAGAAGCACAGATGATTGAGGTTGTAAACGATGAGCAGAATAAACCATGCACTTTTTCGGCAGAAGACGCGCTGAAGGATATCGAGCTTTTTCCCAGAATCCTGCGGAGTTCTTATGGTGCCTACTATCTGTATGAAAAAGTTGATTGGGATGCAGCGGCTGATTCATGGTATGTTACCGCGATAAATGGCAGCGATAGGCGAAGTGAAAATAAAGCGCAACTCATCAATTTGAGAGAGCTGCGCCTTCAATTCTTGAAAGGCATAGATAGAGAAGCAAGCCGCCGCAATGGACAGTTTGCTGCCTTGCTTGATTTCAACGGACAAATCGTCCTTAAGAGTTTTTGTTGTATTATTTATAAGCTCCATAAGGAGGTACCCCAATATGGCTGAGGAAAAGAAAGTCGTCACGCTGGACGATTTTGAGCAGCGTCTGATGGTCAGCAGCCTGATGGATTTTCGGAACGATCTTCTCCGGGACGAAAAGCCCACAGAAGACATTAACGATTTGATCCTGAAGGTCATTGATGCCCCAACAAAGAAAGAGAAACGGAGAGCCGACCGTGAGGCAAGATAAGCTCTCCAAGCAGAATGTGATCCTTTATCTTTGCGGCATAATTCCGGTTGTGTGGCTCGGCCTGTTGATTGCTCCTTGCTTAAAGGATGGATTGCCCGGACTGGTTCAGCAGTTCGGATCGGTGATGCAAAACCCATTCCAGATACAGCTTTGTGAGGACAGTGTAAAAACTGTCCTCACTTTGCTTTTGGTGTACGGGATCGCCATCGGCGTCTATCTCTCCACGGAGCACAATTACAGACGGCGAGAAGAGCACGGATCAGCTAAATGGGGCACGGCTGGTTCGGTCAACAAGAAATATGCCAACAAGGATAAGACGGAAAACAAGCTGCTGACGCAAAATGTCGCCATCGGCCTGGACGGAAGAAAGCACCGTAGAAATCTGAATGTACTTGTATGCGGCGGTTCCGGTGCAGGTAAAACACGCTTCTAGGCTCACTGCTCGGAACGCATCGAAGGTGTGCTGCTTATGCCGGTAATGTCTCACCTCCCTTCGCGCCGGAAGGCAGGTCGTGGTTTCCCCTTTCACCCCTTACTGGTTTTCCAAATGGCCCTTTTGGCCATTTTTTCGGAAACTTCTCAAAAACATTTTTTTCGCGGCTCATGCTGCGCTCCTTTCGTCCTGTTCGGGTGGATGTTCCTTCCAGAACGAAGGGCGGCGGGGAGCGGCAGCCCACGGCGAAGAAGTGCCGTGGATGACAAAAAGCGCCCACACAGGCATAAAAGCCTGCATGGGCGCTTCGGTGCGGTTCAGCATGGAAATTGTCGGTGCCTGCCGGAGGGCATAGGTATCCTATGTTGTCCGGGTATCGTCCGGCTATGTTGCTCCCGGCGCGGCTCGTTGCCGCAGCATTAGCGGCACCTCCCGTACTCTTTTGCCATAGACTGATTTCCTTTCTGTTCAAATCGGATAGATATGGCGAAAGGCGGTTGTTCAAAAGAGCAACCGCCTTTCCTGACGAATGAAATCGAAAAGGGGCGCGGGGCTATTTGCCCCGCGCCCCTAAAGGTGAGCCTGTTTACTTTTCGATGATTTGCAGTGATTTTTCCTGACGCCGCCGCCTGATCTGCCATGTGGTCAGTGCAAGGAATCCGGCAAGAGATGTACAGAGGGAGAACCCCCACAAGCCTAACACGCTGCTGTCGCCGGTCTGCGGGACTGTGGTCACGCGCCAGCCTGCATACACGGTCATATCCTTCGCCAGATAAACACCGGAAACCTTGTTTTTCAGGCTGCGTTCGCTGTACCAGCCGGTAAAGGTGTGGCCGCGCCAGGTGGGGACATATTGGGTCAGGTCAATGTAGGCATTGTACGTTCCCTGCACACTGGAAATATCACTGCCGCCGCCTGTTTCAAAGCGCAGCGTGTAGTAGGTGACGGGCGGATAGTAGTAGCCGCCGCCGGTATACGTCCAGTGGGCGTAGACGGTGGTTTTGGCATGGAATACGGTATCCGTCGTAACCTTCGTACCGCCGTTCTTTTCGGTGTACCAGCCGTTGAAGCTGTGCTTGCTCCGGGAGGCACTGGGCAGCGAACTTAGCTTCTGATTGGTGGTGGTCATGCTGCCGACAGAGGACGTACCATCGCCCGCGTCAAAGGTGACGATAAACTCGGTGGGTGCAGGCGGCGTGACGGAGCGGTCATAGTCGCAAACATTGCAGGTCGTATCCGCGTCATCGGTGTAGACGTGCGCAGCCTTGTCCTTGATGCTCTCGGGCTTCTTCGGGCAGTCATCATCGGTGCATTCGTGCCAGTGGCTCGTGCCGTCCTTGCTCCAGTCACCGTAGCTGTGCTCATGGGCGGGAGGCGCATCCTCCCACAGCGCCTTGACTGTGATGTCAGCGGTGACGGTCACAGGGGCGTTCACCGGATACTCCGTGCCGCCGATCTCCCATGCCTTGAACTGCTTTCCTTCGGGCGCAACAAACTCGCACTCCGGCAGAGAATACTCGCTGCCGTGCAATACCTTCTTGGCGGGCATTGCGGTGGGGACCTCATCTGGCAGCTCCTCAGGCTCGGAGCCGCCGCCTGCCTCAAAAGTGACGGTATGCTCGTTGCGCTTTTCAAACGCTGCGGTGATGGTAACATCTCCCTCCGGCTGGACGAAGGTATAGGTATCCTCCCCAGCCGCAACGGTGGCGGGGATACCGTTGACGGACAGCGTGCTTAGCATATAGCCCTCATCGGGTGCAATGGAGAGCATGACAAGCTCGTCCTTGCAGAACAGAGGCGTGCCGTCCTCGGCGGTTCCCGCGGCATTCACCACCTTGACTCTGCCGTTTTTGCAATCCTGCACCGTCACCTTATACTGCGGCTCGCCCTCCACGGTCACCTGCACCGAGATGTTCTTCTTCCACTCCTCTCCCGGACGCGGGACAACATCGAGTCCTGATGGGCAGCGTGCTCCGGTGCCTTCCAGAACCACCGTGCCGAGGACGGTAAAGGTCTGCTCCCGACGGGACTGCGGATCATAATCGTCCGGGATCTTCCACGAAACATCGACAGGTATCCAATCGTTGGTGTCAGCTGCAAAAACCCCGATATTGATATTGGAGAGCGCCTCTTGCAGATTCTGTCCCTTGGAAATACGAATCGGCTGCGCAGGCGGCGCATCCCAATGGTCCTTCTCCCGCACATTGATCAGGTAGTTCCAGCAAACCTTGAACGACTTGTAGGAGGTCGTATTTCCGCAGGCGTCTTCGATGACAAGCATGTGTTGGGTGCTGCCGTCATACTCTGCCGAGATCGTATAAACGCCCTTTTCATCCGGCGTCAAAAGTTCAGCGGTCCCACCCGGGGATGTATAGTGACGAACCGTGACGGGCGATGAGTCCTCTACCGTGAACCGCAGGTCTCCCCAGTATTTTCCGTTGCTTACCAGTTCCTTGCCGGTCGAAAAATCAATGGCTTTCGGGTTCTCGACGTCAATGATCATCTTCGGCGTAGAGACATAGGTCGTTCCCGTCGGGTTCGTGGCTTTGGCGTAGACATACCAACCGCCGTTTTCTTCATACGCCGCAGCGTCTATTGTGATTAAGATAAATGGCAGCACGATCGATCCCGGCGTGGCTTCCGCTATCTTGTATTCCTTCCAGAGGGACCCGTCAAGCGCTGCCAGCTCTTCCTGCGTGTAGCGCTCCGGAGAGCTGAGGTAATAGCCTGGCTTCGCGTCCGTGTCGACCCACATGCCTATCTGATAGGAATTCTCATCCATGGACGCGCCTTTGAGATAATACGGTTCGTCCGAATCCGCGTTATATCCCGTGAAGTACTGCCCCGTCCCCAAACGAAGCTCTACCCTCGGATATTCCGTCGAATAATTCAGCACGAGCGTCCGGCTTTTGGTGATCAGACCTGCCCGGAACTCTCCGTTTTCCTTGTCATATGGGATTTCCGTCCCGTCTGCCTGATCGGTCAGCGTTGCCGACACGCCCGCCGGCAGCCTGATCTGGAGCACCAGATATTCATTGTGCGGGAGCATCAGATCGGCGTAGGTCTTCTTGCCGTCTTGGCTGATGACCTTCACGTGGTGCCGCCTGTATGTTCTGACTGTCGCAGTAGTTTCGTTTCCCGCGTTGTCAGTCGCGACCACGGTATATTCATTTCCCGCGTCATTGTTGCCGCCATCCGGCGCGGGGAGACGATAGGTGGGGCCGGCTTGCGGCTCGCCGTTGATGGTCACCGACTTGATGCCGGAGGATGTCTCTCCCGATTCAGCAGGGTCGCTCACGGTGAAGGTGTACGCGCCGGGATTTCCATCGATGACATCCTCGATGGTGTAGCTCTCACCGTTCTTCAAACCCTCCAGCACCGGCGCCTTCGTGTCCGTTCCCATCACATAGCCGCACACAGTGCAGAGCTGCTTCTGCTTGCTCCAGTCGCCGGGAATGTGTTTGGCGTTTTGTTTGGACATTTCCGCAGCGGGGTCTCGCGCGCCGCATTTCACACAGGCCCAGATGTGGCAGCCGTCCCGGTCCGTCCAACCCAGTTCATGGCTGCATGTGCTTTCCTCGCAGCGCAGCTCCAGCTTGCTGATCACTCTGCCGTAATTGTAGGCATATGGCAGGCTCAACCGCTGCAGGTCCACGCGCCCATTTTCGTTGGGGATAAGAAGCTCCGTTGTGGTGCCCCAGTACTTCTTATACGGTTCCTGGTTGTGGCGCCACTGCCACCCTGTCGCGCTCAGCCACACGGACTTCCCGTCCGAGGCTCCGATTTTGATGTTCTCTTCTATAATCATTGCAAATTCCTGATCTTGCATCACTGCCATGTAGTACGCCCGGTTCGAGCCTCTTCCGACCGCGGATGCAGACAGCTCTGTATAACCGTAGTCCTGATAAAGCGGAAAGGCCAGCGCAGTCAGCGTTGTGTCCTTGATCAGAATGTTCCCGCTGTTGCCGTTCATGCCGCCGCCGATGCCCGCGCCCAAGTAGCCCTGCGCCCTCACCACGCCGCCAGTGATGGAAATGTCATAGCCCGAACCGCCTCTTCCGCCACCGATTCCTGCGCCGGCATAGTTACTCCAAGCTTCGACCGTTCCACCGGAAATCTCGATATGATGCGCATCTTCCGACTTGTTCTGTCCGTCTTGATCGCCGCTGCCTATTCCTGCTCCGCCTGACTCGCTGCCGGCATTCACCGTGCCGCCCTTGATATAAATAAAGCGTCCGGGGCCGCCCTGACCGCCACCGATCCCTGCGCCTTCCGAAACGGACCGCACCGTCAGCTTGCCGGAATACACATAAATCTGCTCGCCGACGCCGCCCTGACCGCCGCCGATACCCGCACCGTATACGCCGCTGGTCGCAAGAATCTCACCGCCATAGATACCCGTCGCCAGAGAGCCGAAATGAAGGTTCATGCCGTGTCCCTGCGAGAAGTTCTTGATTCCGACCTTTGAGCCTCCGATGCCAGCGCCATACCTGCCGCCTTCACACGTGAGCTTTGTCCCCGTCTGCACCAGAACCCGGAGATAGCCATCGGTTTTGTTTTTCTGCAGCGCAGCGAAGTTCTCCGCGCCGATCAGCTCGCTGTCCCCGCCGATAAAGTACAGGCAGGCGGAGGCGCCGCCGTAAAGCTCGATGGCAGGGCCGTCCTTGGGTGCCTGAAGGCGGACGCCGTCCAGAAAGATGTGCGGCGTAATGTTCTTGCCCTTGCCATCGATTTTGATCCGGTATTGAAAATACCAGTTCGGATCTGCGGAGCCCTTGATCAGATAGGTTTTGCTGTCCGTGATTTTCAATTCTTTGTTCTGGCCTGTAAGGTCCACGGTCTTGTCAAACGTCGTTGGGACGGAAAGCTTGACATCCGGTAGCTCACCCGCAGCAAAGGCCGCTGTCGGCAGCAGCGTCAGCACCATGCAGCACAGCAGCAGGATGCTAAGTATTCGTTTCTTCATTGGCTTTTCTCCTCCTGTTCGTGTCGGTTCGGTTTGTCCGCCCCGCCTTTTTTCCGGTTTTCTCTGATTCTGAGCCGGAAACACAGCGCGGTGATCGCCACCGCCGCGGCAAAGGAGACGACGGCTACCAGCACATAGCCGCCCGCGTCCTCCCGCAGCAGCATCGCGCCGAACACGCCCCATGCTTCCGGTTGCCCCGGCCCGGCGACCGTGCCCGCCGCCTGCGTCAGCACCGCGAACAGCAGCATACACGCTGCGGAGAGGCTTATTGCCTCGCGCCGCTGCCTTCGGCGGGTGTTTTCCCGCACCCGCTGCTTGACGAGTGCGACCCGTCTTGCGGTATCGTACATTTCGTTCGAACCTCCTCTCCGGTTTGTCTGAAACTGTGATAAAAACCCTTTCACTTATATAGGTACAAAAAAACGAAAAAACTCTCACCCAAAACGCAAAATTTTTCAAAAAAATTTGAGAGCCGCCAAAAAGCAGCTCTCAGGGAGTAAATGTTCGGTTATTTCCTCTGCGATAAGCGGAAAACGGACCATCTTCCCGCCGCCACCAGCAGCACCGGCAGGGCGTAGGCGATGTACTGCGCCGCGCCGCCGTGGGCGATGAGCAAATTGTAGGTGGCGTGGAGGGTGATGGCCGCGCCCAGCAGCCCGCAGGTGCCCGCGATCTTCAGCCACGTCCGCCGCCATGTGTATGCAAGCCCGCCGCCCACGATCAGGCCGCAGAGGACGTGCATGGCTCCCGTGCCGAAGCCCCGGAAGAAGATAAAGGAGAAGCGGTCCGCGCCGTTCTGAATGAGATAGCACACGTTTTCAAAGGTGGCGAAGCTCAGGGCAACCGTGATGGCGGCAGCCTTGATTTTATCCCCCTCCGGCTCAAACACCAGCAGATAGAACACCAGTGGCAGCAGCTTCATCATCTCCTCCACCACCGGTGCGATCTCCGCCGTGGCGGCAAGGGCGTCCGCCTGACACACCGCCGCGAGGAAGGTGTTGATATAGGCCGAGAGCAGGCACACTCCCATCCCGGCCATGCAGAACAGGAAGAAGCGGAGCTGCCGCCTGCCCATGCACAGGGCGGCCACCAGCAGCGGAGATACCATGCAGAGGAAGATATTTTCAATATAGGTCATGCTTCCACCGCCTTTCTCGTGGCGGGCAGCAGCCACAGAATCGCAAGCGTCAGCAGCATATCGCACCAGAAGGTTGGGCTGGCCGGAGAGGTGTTCGGCCAGAAGCAGCCCACCGTCCAAAGCAGGTACTCCGAGAACGCAAAGCACAGCACGCCGATGTGGAAGTACCGCATATTCCGCGCCGTATCCGTCTGCCCGTTGGCGTAGACCAGCCCCCGGATGGCGCAGAAGGAGAGCCATATCATCATGCCGCACCAGATCAGGTTGGAGAGAATGTCCCCGAAGGTGCAGTAGAACGCCAGCAGCGGCACGCCGAACGCAGGCGCGAGCCACGCCCTGCGGCAGCGGAAGCTGCGCTCGTCCTGAGTGGCGAGCGTTGCTTGCAAAATGCGCAGGAAGATGAGGCTGGCCACCCAGCCGAACTCCGACACATAAAAGACCCGGGGTGTGGTATCGAACAGCAGCAGATACAGCGTCCAGTAGAGCGCGCCGAGGGCAAAGCAGCCGTAGAAGCACAGCAGCAGAAAATACGCCTGCCTGCGACTTTTCCGGTAGGATATGCCCGAAAGCAGCGCGCCCACGAACGTGAACAGCAGTTGCAGCAGGTTCTCAATCAGCTCCATGAATCCCCTCGCTTTCTTTGTTCTGATCGTCCTCACGGCTCATCTGACGCAGCCGGAAGCACAGAACGGTCACGCACACGCCGAGCAAAAACGCCAGCAGCCCGATGATGATGTATCCCAAGGCAGCGCCGCCGTGAAAGATGCTTGCCGCCGTTTCAAAGCCGGAGTAGTCGCCTGTCTGGATGCTTGCGGCAATGTCGGGCATGGCGAGGGACGCGCCTACAAGCAGCGCAAGGCACGCCGCCACGGCGGAAGCCATGGTGATCGTACTGCGCCGCAGCCGTTTCTCCCGCTCAATTTTGGCGATGCGCCGCTTCGTCTCCGCGACGCGCTCTTCATGACTCCGCATTTGTGATTCCCTCCCGTTCCAGCAGCCTTCGCAGGCTCTCTTTTCCGCGATATACCATGTTGGTGATCTGCTTCACCGTTTTTCCCGTGACCTCCGCCGCCTGTGCGTAGCTCATGCCTTCAAAATAGGTGAGATACAAAACCTCCCGGTAGTCCGGGTTCATTTCATCCATGCAGAAGTGCAAGACGCGGTTTCGCTCCTCCGACCGGATGACCTCCTCCGCCAGCAGCCGTCCGTCCGGCTCGCCGGTCAGCGCATCGAGGCTGAACAGGGGCTTCCGCTTGCTCTTATGGCGCAGCGCCATGTGCCGCGCCGCCTTATAGAGATACGCCTTGAAGCCGCCGTCCCGGATGCGGGGCTTTTTCGTGAACAGATAGGCGAAAACATCCAGCATCAGCTCCTCAGCCTCGTGAACGTCGTGCAGATAGCCGTCGATATACAAGGTCAGGGGGTCGCCGTATTTCTTCATCAGGGCATTGAGCCCTTCGTCGTCACCGCTCAGATATTGGCGGTATAAGCTCTCGTCGCAGGTCATAGCGTTCACTTCCCTTTTGCGGATGTTTCCAATGTAGCCAGGTGTCTGTCAGGTGCTTGTCCTGCCGGAATCGCGGTGCTGTCCCTGAAAGCGCGGGTCGGACGGCTTTTCCGCGTTTTCCGGGATCGCCCATGAACGCCCGAACCGGGACGCGCCAGGGATCCGCCCCTCGGCGCAATACTGGTTGACCCGCCGCTCCGACACGCCCCAGCGATAGGAAGCCTCCCGAATGGAGATATAGCCCTTGATCCCGTTCATACCGCACCTCCGCATGGACAATACTCAACACGATACATTATATACGAATATC
Organism: Vescimonas sanitatis; assembly: GCF_049060325.1. Lineage (NCBI taxonomy): Bacteria > Bacillati > Bacillota > Clostridia > Eubacteriales > Oscillospiraceae > Vescimonas > Vescimonas sanitatis. Next base: position 65,463 of record NZ_JBMGPW010000009.1, read on the forward strand.
CGAAGAAACACAAGGCGTCCGGCGAAGTGAGCAGCGAAAAGTTACGGATAGGAGCGACATTTTTTGAAAAAGTCCTCCGAAACTGGCCAAAACACCCCACTCGGATTGTAGTATGGGTAGAGGGGGAAATACGGGGGTACGAAGTAGTCAGCAAGCACAGCAAGCGAGTACCCGCTTGCGGATTTTGCGCTGTTCAGGTCCCTTGCCCGAACAGTCAAAATTACTTGCTGGGGCGCAGGAGCTGAACAAGCAGGTCTGCGGCAACTGCTACAACTATGAATACGACGGCTTTGTGTTTGTGGACGAGCTGGGCGAGCGGAAGCGGGCCAATTATTTGACTTCGGCATTCCCAAAATTCTTGGAGAGCCACGGCCTGCGCCGGATGCGCTTTCACGATTTTCGTCACAGCTGTGCCAGCTTGCTGCTGGCCAACGGCGTTCCCCTCAAGCACATTCAGGAGTGGCTGGGACACAGCGACTTTACCACCACGGCGAACATCTACGCCCACCTGGATTACAAGTCCAAGATCACCTCGGCGCAGGCGATGGAGACAGGGCTTGCTCTATCGGAGGGCGGCGACTTCGGAAGCCGGTGGGGATCGATTGATGTTGGGGAGAACGGATGATTTTCTCTCCGAAAAAGTGAAAGAGCACGGAATTGCCCGTTTCGGAAAAAGGAAAGAGCCTGTAATCGGCTTGATTACAGGCTTTTTCGGTGGCGGAGATGGAGAGATTCGAACTCTCGCGTCGGTTTGAGCCGACCTACCGCATTTCGAGTCTTGTTCGCACTTGGTACTTTCGTGTCTGCTGTGGTCGGTGGCGGCAGTTTTGGAAACGGCGAAAACCCTTGTGCTGCAACGGGTTTCGGACGCGCCGACCGGTATTGACCAGCTCCATATCAGAAAAAACCAGAGTTCAAATTGAAATGAGAAATGCCCCAAAACGATCGATTTTTTTGCGTGCTGGCAAGAAAACACGCAAGAAGAAAACCCTTGTCCGGTATGGCTTTGCGGACAGCCCCCCGGATTAAATGCAAGAAAAACCGGCTCAAAACAGATTATACGAAGCACCCTTTCGGACCGAAACACAGAAAGGAGTCTTCGTTATGAAATACGACGCCAAGGAATTCAAAAAATACCCGGAGATTATGAACAAGGAGCAGATGCAGATCGCCTGCCACATCAGCAAGCAGACGGCGCTCTATCTTCTCCAATTCAACCTGATTCCGCACACCTGCACCGGCAAGAAAACCCGCTGCTACGCCATTAAAAAGAGCGATGTGATCGCTTTTATGAACGACCGTGAGGTCAACCCGGAAAAGTACATAGCGCCGAAGAACTGGTACAAATACGGAAGCGAAATGGTTCGGCCCTATAAAATCCGCATCCATCCGCCGTGCGCCAAAGACGAGAAGAAGCTTCGGCGCTACTATGAGAGCAAGCTGGCCGCGCTGCCGGATGTGATGGATGTGGCCGCCGCCGTGGATTTCACAGGATATAACCGCCGCACCGTCTGCCAATGGATTCGCGTGGGGAAGCTGAAGGCGCTGACGCTGCTGCAGAAGTACATGATCCCCAAATGCTATCTCATCGACTGGCTCTGCTCGGACGATTACAACAACACCAACCGCAAATCTCGCCGGCATATCGATATGCTTTGGGAGGCACAGAAATGGAGAAATTGATGCGGACATTTTCCCTTATTCTCTCAAAAAGAGGCACAGCGGCATCATTCCCTTGGCGTCTGTTGAAAAAACGCCGATTTTGTGATACTATAATAGCAATAAGCCGAGCATTTGCTGAAGCCACCGAAAAGCCGGGAGGGAACAAAAATGAGCAGTAATTTCCTCAACGATGAAAACAAGGGCGATATCATCATTTACCAGTCTGAAAGCGGCGAGACAAAAATTGATGTCCGGTTTCAGGATGAAACTGTCTGGCTGACACAGGCGCAGCTTTGTGAGCTGTATCAGAGCAGTAAGGCCAATGTCAGTGAGCATATAAAAAACATTTTTGAGGAAGGCGAGTTAGAGCAAAGCGAAGTTGTTCGGAAAATCCGAACAACTGCCGCAGACGGGAAAACCTATGCCGTAAATCACTATAACCTCGACATGATCATCTCCCTGGGCTATCGCATCAAGTCCTCCATTGCAACGCAGTTCCGCCGCTGGGCTACCGAGCGCTTGAAGGAGTATATGGTCAAGGGCTTCGCCATGGACGATGAGCGCCTGAAGAATCTCGGCGGCGGCAGCTATTGGAAGGAGCTTCTTGACCGCATCCGGGACATCCGTTCCTCCGAAAAGGTGATGTACCGTCAGGTCCTCGACCTCTACGCTACTAGCGTGGACTATGACCCCAAAAGCGCCGAGTCGGTGGCTTTTTTCAAAATGGTGCAGAACAAGCTGCACTATGCCGCCCATGGCCATACCGCCGCAGAGGTGATTTTTGAGCGAGCCGATGCCGAAAAGCCATTTATGGGGCTTACCGCATTTTCCGGGGATTTTCCCACGGCGAAGGATATTGCCGTCGCAAAGAACTATCTCTCCGCGGACGAACTGAAGATACTGAACAATCTCGTTTCCGGATACTTTGACTTTGCGGAGATTCAGGCGATGCGCCGCCGGCCCATGTACATGAGCGATTATGTAGAGAACCTGGACCGCATCCTTGCCTCCACTGGAGAGGCCCTGCTCACCGACGGGGGAACCGTCAGCCACACGCAGGCGATGGAGAAGGCAAAGGCGGAATACAAGAAATATCAGGCGCAGAATCTTTCTCCCGTGGAGGAGGAATATTTGCAGACCATTCGCAGCATTGAGAAGGCGGCAAAAGAGGGCGAAAAACGCTGATCTCGGAATAGCCTTACAGGGAAGGAATCCTTTTTGAGCCGGTATACTGTGGAGGTATGGATAGGGACTGCCAAAAATTATTTTGCAAATCAACTGAATGATATGGCGGGAGAAAACGCAGATTTCTGCGATTTCTCCCGCTGTTTTCAGCTATTAAAGCTCCAGCATGCACGACTTTATGGCCCAAATAAGAACAGAGCAAGGATTCAGAAACTTTCCGGTACAAGCGCCAGTTTGTTGATTGATTCGTGAGCCCGGGCGAGAGCATCACGCACCTTTGACGGGTGAAAAAGAACAATCCTCGGAACAATATCAAAAATCCACGGAATAATGTCATTGCATTATCGGAACTATGTCAATGTAAAACCAGAATGATGTTATAAAACCGGGCCATAAGGATTTTACTCGTGTGTCACAATCCTCTTTGGGAACAACCCAACGGCGATGCCTATAAGCCTGGGGATTGACAATGCTATCTTGTTGCGCTATAATAAATAAACAAATTTATTTATTTATAAAGGAGGAGTGACCTTGATTGAACCTTCTGATTTTGGCTTGTTTTTGAAAGAAAAGCGAAAAAACGCTCAGCTAACACAAGATGAGTTGGCCTCTGCAATCAATAAGTCAGGACAATATATCAGTAACATCGAAAAAGGAAAGAACAACGCTCCTCCCAACCCCTCGGATATAGAAGCTCTCATAAGAAGACTTGGGCTTTCCAATGACGAAGCAAACCTTTTCAAAGAAAAAGCTTCCGCAGATCGAGGACGCTTGCCGATTGAGCAAATGGATTATTTGATGAAGCATAGAAAGTTAATTGATCTCATCAATTTTGGATTGGAAAACAACATAAACGACAAATGCTGGGCAGAAATGTTAGCAACAATTTCGGGAGGAAAATAAAATGACTTTGAATGAAGTGTTAAAAAATACAAATTATGATGTTTCACTCTTTTCTGAGGAAGCACGCAAATATGTTGAAGATGCTATCGTTGTCAAAACTATCAGAGGCAAGGAATCTCTCTTTATTAAATGTCTGAAACGTGATAAAGAAATCGCGCTTAAACCTGAAGAAGCAGTGCGTCAACTCTACCTCTACAAGCTTATCCACGAGTACGGTTATCCTACAAGCCGTATTGAAGTTGAATTCCCGATTCATTTTGGTCGCGAAGTTAAGCGCGCTGATATTGCCATTATGGATAAGGATCGTCTGATGGTTCCCTACATCATTGTTGAGCTCAAAAAGCCCAAACTGACAGATGGCAAGGAACAACTGAAGTCTTACTGCAACGCCACTGGCGCACCTATCGGTGTGTGGACGAATGGCGAGCAGATTTCTTACTACAACAGGAAAGACCCTAACTATTTTGAGCCGATTACAAATATCCCAAAAGTTTCCGAAAAGCTCGCTGATATTATCAACGAGAAGTTTACTTATGAAGATCTGAAAAAGATTGATAGAATCAGCCAGCAAAAGCGTTCTCTTCGCTCTCTTATTCAGGAAATGGAAGATGAAGTGCTTGCCAGTGCAGGGGTGGATTCTTTTGAAGAGATTTTTAAGTTGATTTTTGCCAAGCTGTATGATGAGCTTGTTTGTGAGCGAGATGCCGGCGCATACTTAAAGTTCCGCAATGCCGGTGAAACAGACTTTGAGCTGAAAGAGAAAATCCAGGGGTTATTTGATGACGCCAAGAAAAAATGGGAGGGTATTTTTACAGACGAAAGCAAAATTCTGCTCTCGCCTTCTCACCTTGCCGTCTGCGTTGCTACGCTCCAGGATATTAAACTGTTCAACAACAATCTGGATGTTGTAGACGATGCCTTTGAATACCTGATGAGCAAGGCGCAAAAGGGAGAAAAGGGGCAATACTTTACACCGCGCTATGTTATTGATATGTGTGTAAAGATGATGAATCCCACCGTCAATGACAAAATAATCGACACCGCCTGCGGCAGCTCAGGATTTACCGTGCATAGTATTTTCAAAGTATGGAAAGATATTCGCCGCGAAAAAGGGCTTCCGGAAGACGAAGGATTTACGGCTGCTCAGCGCATACCGGAAGAAACAAATTTTGTGCGCGATAATGTATTTGCTATTGACTTCGATGAAAAAACAGTTCGGGTTGCCCGCACCCTTAATCTGATCGCTGGTGACGGTCAGACCAATGTGCTGCACCTGAATACATTGGACTATGCCCGCTGGAACGAGATAATCAAACAGGAAGATTGGAATGATACCTATAATGAAGGTTTCAAAAAATTAAAGAAGTTGCAACCCAAAGGCAGCAGCGATTATAGCCAGTTCCAGTTTGATCTGGTCATGGCAAATCCTCCATTTGCCGGAGATATTAAAGAGAATACGATTATTTCCCGTTACGAGCTTGGTAAAAAATCTAACGGAAAATGGCAGAATAAGGTTGGCAGAGACATTCTCTTTATCGAGCGCAACTTGAACTTTCTGAAGCCCGGCGGACGTATGGCTATCGTTCTTCCGCAAGGGCGCTTTAACAACAGCAGTGATAAGTCAATCCGTGAATATATCGCAGAACGCTGCCGCATTCTCGCCGTTGTCGGTTTACACGGAAATGTTTTCAAACCGCATACCGGAACAAAAACCTCAGTTCTGTTTGTGCAGAAGTGGGACGATGAATTATGTCCAAAGAAGGAAGACTACCCGATCTTCTTTGCGACGATGCAAAAGCCCAGCAAGGATAACTCCGGTGATAAGATTTATCTGTTTGATCCTGAAACAGGACTGCCCGCGTTGGATAAACACAATCACCTGATTGTCGATCACGACCTGTTCCAGCTTTCTTACATGAAGCGGGACGGGACAGAGGCTTTGCTTGAGCCGGGCATAGCAGAAGCCTTTGCAGAATTTGCAAAAAAGGAAGGTTTAAGTTTTTTTCGGTAAGCCCATCCGTTGAACCTTTCAATGAAGCCAAATATAAGGCTTTGATGGATGGGCTGGAATGCAGCGAAGTATTGTACAGCTTCGCAAAAGAGAACAAAGACTGTCGTATTGATAGTCAATTCTTCACCGCAAAAATAAAGCATAATGGTAATCTTGAATATTGTCCTATCGGTAAATACTTGATTTCTTCGCAGTATGGTGTTTCAAAGGATATGAATACCGAAGGCTATGGATATCCGATTTTCAGGATGAACGAAATCCACCATTCTCTTTGCGACTTAACTACAGAAAAATTCGTTGAATTATCAAACGAGGAATTCTATGCTGTTAAACTAAATGACCGTGATGTTTTATTTAACAGAACTAATTCCTTCGAGAAGGTTGGAAGAACAGGTGTTTATTACAGCTGTGGCATACCCCAGACATTTGCCTCTTATCTTGTGCGACTTATTCCTGATAATATCCACATTTATTCCGAGTATTTAGCGGCGTTTCTGAATACACAATATGGCATTCAAGAAATCAGGAGGAGAGCGAGGCAATCGATTAACCAAACAAATGTTAATCCCGAAGAAGTAAAAGCTATTGAAATACCGTTGTTAAAAAGAGAGTTTCAAGAAAACGCCAGAAGATGTTATGAAAAAGCTCATCAGTTACGCAAGGATGCTTCAAAAAAGTATGATGAAGCAGAGGCTTTCTTTGCACGAAAAATGGACATGGATTATTTCAAACTGAAGGATGATTCTAATGCAATAAAACTGTTGTCGGCAAGCTTTAAGACTTTTGGCCGTCTTGATGCAGAATACTATCAGCCGAAATATGAGGCAATTGTAAAGAAGCTCAATACAAGAGAGACGGTACTATCGTTGTGCAATCTGCATGATAAAAACTATAACCCAGATGCAAAACAAACATATCAATACATAGAACTTGCAGATGTGGGGCAATCAGGTGATATTTCTGATGTTGATATTCAATACGGCAGTGCTCTACCCACGAGAGCACGCCGAATTGTAAAATCAGGACAGGTGATAGTGCCTTCTGTTGAAGGCTCATTACAAAGCTGTGCCCTAATTACCGACGAATATGATGGTGTACTGTGTTCAACCGGGTTTTATGTGCTCGATTCTGATTGTATTAACTCTGAAACTTTGCTTGTCCTTTTCAAATCTGAGCCGATACAGGCTCTTATGAAGCAACGTTGTTCAGGGACAATTCTTACTGCAATTAGCAAAGATGAACTTCTTTCCATGCCGTTACCGATGATTGATGATGACATTCAAGAAGAAATCGCAGCCAAAGTTCAGGAATCCTTTGCCCTTCGTAAGCAATCCAAACAACTGCTTGAATATGCAAAGCAGGCTGTCGAAATGGCTATTGAGCAAGGCGAAGATGTGGCATTGGCATGGCTGAAAGACAAAATTCCGGTGGAGGTGTAAATATGCCTCAGGAGAAGATATACAAAAACTGGAAAGCAGTAACCGAAGCTGATTTTGTATCACTGTTTATTAAGACATGGTTTGCCTATATTTCTACTCTTAGAACTATGTTTCCAGAGGCAACAAACAGAAGAGGTGACGGCAAGTATCTGAATGCATATAAAGATTACTACAGAACAAGCGGGAGCAAGAAACTTATCGTTGATGATCAGATAATGGCGTCTATGGAACAAGTCTACCGCGAAGGTCGTAAAGTCATAATGGAGCAATATCCTGAATACTACCTTTGGGACTTTTATCATGTAAACGAGGACTTTGAATATACTTTCAAAGACATTCCGCCGGATAAAAGCGATTGCCTTATCATCGGCCTAAAAATAAGCCGAAATCGCGGCACTAAGTGGCAATTTGTTATATCGGGATTTGCGCGGTTCTTCGGTAAATACTATGAGGAGTATAATGGAAATGTTCAATTTCAGTGCAATATCTCAGGGATTCTTGAATCGTCAACAGAACATGTCAAAGAGAATCCGACTGAGAGTGAGCAGGACTATCTTTCATGGTTATTACGCGAAATAAATGTCGCGCTAACGCATAGTATTGTGGAAGCGTTTAAACTGCATTATGAAAACAACGCCTATGGGAAACGCCTTCTGGTTAAAATAGGGAACCTTGAGAAGCGAATTATCTCTCTTATATGGCAGATTTTTGATCTCAACGCCAAAGACGAAACATTTAAAACTCCTGATGAAATGGGACGTTCGCGAAACACATATGAGCTGATTCAACAACGCCCGTTAAACTATTTTCAATACCATTTCGATGTGAATTTGACGCCTCAGCGCGATTTATCTGCATCGGAAAAGGAGTGGTTTCGCAAACTGCATGAATCTCGTAGGCAAAACAGCGTCCTTTGGTTCCTCGACTTTGTATATCGTCTTCGTAATGCACTATTCCACGAAATCATTGATCCATTGGATGAAGAATGGCAAGTCATTTTCAAAAATGCATACTTAGTGCTTAAAGAGATTGTTGACCTGAATATAGCTGCTATTGAAACAAGGTAAAATACGCTTGGCTAAGCTTCCGTGCATAGTAAGTGGCGGCGAGGAGCATTCCTCACCGCCACTATAATTTGTTGCGCGCAAATCAGGATATTGTTGCGAATTTCTCTGTGAGTGCTACCATTTCTTCAGCCGCAAGGCGTAGATAGAATATCGAGCCGCCGCAAGCGATGGCTCATATCAAACCACCACTTCCCATTTTCCGTATCTCTTGCCGTTTTCTCGGCGGATATAGTTTTTATCTTGCAGCGACTTCATAATTCGCTTTACACTTCTGATTGATTTGTCGGTGATGTCTGCAAGCTCCTGCTGCTTGATGGTTGGATTTTCCTTTATTAAATCCAACACAGCCAATTCTTCTAAAGTGCAGTCCAAAGTGCCAAATTGGCACTTTGGAATTTGCTGTTTGGCACTTTGGGAATTGCTTTCCTCCACATAATCAATGTGCATATAGCGGTTCTTCAGCTCGTAATCCGTGCCCAAAAGGAGATTGCCGAAGAACATCTCCAAGAACTTTGTGGTGGAGTGAACACCCTTTTGCAGATTTGTGTAGTTCGCTCGGACCAAGGCGTTGCGGAAGTACCACGAATTCTTTTCAAAGGCGTCGTTGTTTACACGAAAGCCGAAAGTTTTCATATATTTGATCATAAAGACGGCGGTGGCACGAGTATTTCCCTCGCCGAAGGGATGGATCTGCCAAATGTCGGAGGCGAATTTCGCCAGATGCTTCACCGCCGCATCTACGGACAAGCCCTCATAAGAGAACTGTTTTTCGGTGGCAAAATCGTAATCCAGCGTATCCTTGATACTGTTCCAATCCGCATAGGTCACGGTATCGCCGTTCAGCACCCACTCTTTCTTGGTGATGTTGTACTGCCGAATCTGTCCGGCGTGACTGAACACGCCCTCAAACAGCCTACGATGGATGGAGAGCCACTCAGCGGGGGAGAATTGGAAGGCTTTTTCCCCCAACAGTTTTGCGATTCTGGCGGAAACAATGTCCGCTTCTTTGGTTTCGTTCTCTATTTCGGTGCGGGTGGTGCGCTGCTCATAATAGCTATGAATGCGCTGCTGGGCTTCATCGATGGTGATTTTACCCTCGATGTGATCCTTGGCCGTATCCAGCAGATAGGCAGAGGTGTTCAGCCCGTCCACCGCCTGCAAGCCGATGGCGGTCTGCCACGCCTCGCTTTTTTCAGCTCGGTCGGGTTCACCCTGCTTGATATATTCTTCCAGTTCAAATTGCCAATTCTGATCCGGCATATCTGCACCTCATTCCTTGCTCAAATCTTCCGCCTTGAAGGTCGTGCACCCCTCGTAATAATAGCTTTGGTCGATGCCCTTCCTATGCCATAGTGCACCTCCAAAATAATTACTTATCCGCCGCCACGCCGGACTTCATCCAGGCGTCTACTTCGCTGACCTTGAATTTCCAAAGGCGGCCTATTTTCGCAGCGGGCATATTTCTTTTCTCTATCCAGGCGAGTACCGTATCACGGCTGACGCCGAGGTATTCGCAAATCTCTTTCATTGAGTACCAGCGTTCGATGGTCGGTTCCATTAAAATGTCCTCACTTTCAGGCAGTTTCCGATAGCTATAACTATACAATTTAAGTATATCACAACAAGGCGGATTTATCAAGGATTATTGCGGATTTACGAGGAAAGCAGAGGATAATCCCATGCTTTCAAGAATGAACTTCTTGCTTTTTTATCACAAGGCCTTATCAGATGGGGGAAATATTCGCTGAAAATTCGCTCCATTCACCCGCTCGGAGTGAATGGAGCGAATTTGGCTTGCAAACAGAATTGTAAAATGGTCAAATCTGCAAATCTGTTTTTCACACATTGGGCTTTTCCTTCGGGTTGCGCTATTATGTGGATGATGATAAAACCCATACGGCGGGCGTGAAGGAGGAAGAGTATGTACAACAGATTCGCAGAAAAGCGCAGGCGGTATCTGCGCGAGTACAGAGACGGCATCTACACGGGGATGCTGCTGACCGGCAAGCTGGACGAGCATCTCAAGGAAATCGGTGACACAGCCCAAGAGATGTTTGGTCGGCTGGTCGCGCAGATGAAGGAAGCCGAGGGTGTCACTGAGCGGCTGAAGGCTGAGAATCAAATGGAATGGGTGGGACGGATGAACAGCATCCGCAGCCGAGCGGAAGAGATTATCCTTTCTGAGCTGGTTTATTGCTGAGGTGTGGTGATGTTCAAGCATAGAAGAAATCGGGTGTTAGCACTTTGCGCCGGCGAGCGACGGCTGCTGACAACGGCCCTGTTGTCCTTTCGGAACAAGCTGGTAGCAAGCGGCAAGCCCCCCGAGGATATCAATGAGCTGCTGATCCGGCTGCTACGGTAAAAACTGAATACGAGAAATGAGCGTCTGCTTCTGAAAAGAGGCAGGCGCTTATTTTTATGGCATCAATTTTGCAGCCACACCGATGAAATCCGGAATGGACATGGCATCAATTTTGATGCCATAGACGAAAAATGGCTCCATTTCGGAGCCACGAGCAGTCCTGCATAGGAAAATGGCTCCAATTTGGAGCCAAAACAAAAGAATTTTTCAAGGGGGTTAATTTTTTGGCCTTCTCGCTGCCTACCAAGTGAGGGGAACTTTGAAAAAGCTCTGCACAAGCTCGGCTTTTTATAATTTACCAGCTCAAAAGAAAAAATTTTGAAAAGCAGCGGGAAAATCTGAAAAAAATTCGGCAAAGGGAAAGTGAGAGGAGCTTCTAAGCTTCCCCCGTGGACCTTGACAACGGAATAGCCGTTACCGAGACAGATATGACTGTGCGGCGACCTCGAAAGAGCGAGCATAGCAACGCCGCGGAGCCCCCGGGGCAGGTATATAAAAACGATATCGGAAGTACGGCGCCAAACCAAAAAACACAATTACCAGCGAAAGAAAGAAGGTGAAACACATGAACAAGCTACAGCTGATCGATGCCGATACCCTGTATTACAAGCCTCTTGCCCACCCCAAAATGCTCATCGACGGTGTTCTCTCCGACGGGCTCGCCATTTTAGCGGGTGACTCCAAGATCGGCAAGAGCTGGATGGTGCTGTGGCTGTGCCTGCAAATCAGCCGCGGCGAGGCGGTGTGGGGGCTGCCCACCAGAAAAACCGATGTGGTATATCTGGCCTTGGAGGACCGGGAATGGCGCGTTCAGCAGCGTATGCAGGAGCTGACGGATTCTCCACCGGAGAATCTCCGCTTCGGCTTTTCCTGCGGGCAGTTGGGTGCGGAGCTGGAGGGGCAGATCGAGGAGGCTCTGCGGGAATTTCCCTCCACGGGCCTGATATTCCTCGATACCCTCCAAATGGTGCGGGACAATGCTTCCGCAAAGGTCAATGCCTACGCCCAGGACTACAAGGATCTGTCCGGCCTGAAAAAGCTTGCCGATGACCACGGCATTTGCATCTTCGTTGTCCATCACACCCGAAAGGAGCGGGACAGCAGCAATATTTTCAATGATATGACCGGCTCCACAGGCATTTTGGGCGTGGCGGATACGGGGATGATTCTCCGCAAGGATGACCGCTTCGGCGATTGCGCCACCCTCTGCATTACGGGCCGGGATGTGGAGGAGAAGAAGCTGAAAATGCAGATGCGGGGCGTCCGATGGGAGATTACCGAGGCGCTCAGCGCCAAGGATTTGCGAAAGGAACGCATCCCGGACTTTGTTTTTCAGGTGGCGGATTTTCTCTTGGCGCACGGGCGGTTTCGGGGCACGGTGTCCCAGCTGCTTGCCGCCGTAGGTAATACGGAGCTGAAGCCCAACCTCGCCAGTAAGCATCTGACCCGTCATTACAGCGATGTGCTGCTGCCCTTGGGAATCACATACGAATACCGTAAAACGGCGGCTGCCCGGCTGGTGCTTTTGGAGCTGCATGACGGTGCTGACGGTCATGACGGTTCCTCCGGGAGCGAGAGACTTGCGTCACTGCGGAAACAGAATGACGACATCGCCAGGCTTCCCCAAGCATCGTCACAAGCGTCATCTGCGTCATGGGAGGAGGCGGAGGGCGATGAGGAATTGCCGCTTTAAGGGGTGCGGGGCTATACACCGCTTTTTTATCCGTAAGGATAACGAGCATGGGATTTGTGTAGCTATGCGGTACCCAATTCCCCCGTATCTGCCGATACGAAAGGGGCGCGCCCCTGTAACCCCGCTGAAAGGATGTGATATCTATGCGGAATCGAACAGAGGAAATCAATGTGCGAGTCTATAAAACCGAAAAGAATACCATTCGCAGAAAGGCAAAGAAATGCGGCATGAATATGTCGGAATACCTCCGAACCTTGGGAACCGGCGCAGCGGTGAGGGAAGCTCCGCGCCGGGAGCTGATGCTGGCGTATCAGAAGCTGACGACGCTCCACGATACCGTCCGCTACGAGCTTGCCATGAGGGACTTTGACGAGACACTGACCGAGATCGAGAGCCTGCTTCTGCGCGCCTATCACGGGAAGGAGGATGCCGATGGCAGTGACGAAGATCTGGGCGATCCATGACAGCGTCAGCCGTGTGGTGGACTACTGCACCAACCCCAGCAAGACCAAGCTAAGCGACCTGGAGCAGGTGCTGCTGTATGCTGCCGACAAAGAAAAAACCCTGGATGAGGGGGAGCAGCAATACGCCGTCACCGGAATTGACTGCAGGGCGGAGTCCGCCGCAAGGGAGATGGCTGCCGTGCAGAGGCGCTTCGGCAAAGCCGGCGGCAATGTGGCCTACCACGCCTACCAGTCCTTTAAGACCGGTGAGGTCACGGCGGAGGAATGCCATCGCATCGGCGTGGAGACGGCGCGGCGGCTTTGGGGGAACGACCGGCAGGTGCTTGTTGCCACCCACTTCAACACCGGCACTTATCACAACCACTTTGTTGTGAATCCGGTGAATATGTGGACGGGCAAAAAGCTGGAGGCAAAATACGAGGTCTACTACAAGCTGCGGGATATGTCCGACCGTATCTGCAAGGAGCATGGCCTGTCGGTGGTGAAAAATCCCCAACGGCATAAAACGGCGCGGTCGGTCTACTTTGCCGAAAAGAACGGCGAGCCTACCCGCTACAACCTCATGCGGCGGGCGCTGGACGAGGCGCTGACGATGTCAAGCAGCTGGACGGAGCTGAGCGCCGTGCTGCGGAAGAAGGGCTATGTGTTCGTGTGCGATCCCTACCGCAGGTACGCAACCATCCGCTCTCTAAGCGCCAAAAAGTGTATGCGTACCTTCCGGCTGGGAGCCGAATATGACAAGAAGGCGCTGCAGGACAGGCTGCTGGAGAACCAGCGGGACATCCGTGTGACCCGGCGCTATTTTGAATTCATGAGGCCCTACACACGGGAATATGCCAGGAAAAATCCGCCAACGGAAGAATATTACCGGCAGCGGGATTTCTATCTGCATTTGCCCCGCGTCACCGGGTATTTGAGCTTCTTCCGCTGTGTGGCAATCGTGCTGGGCGTTGCGCCGCTGTACGAAAAGGAGTATCGGCAGCCCTTGTCAGCGGAGTGCCGGGAGGCTTGCCGCAGGCTGGATCGCTTCACCGCCGAGATAACACTGGTGTGTCGGGAGCATTTGGACACGCCGGAGGATGTGCAGAAGTTTCTTGCACGAATGGACAGGGAGATGGATGCAATATCCGCTGCACGCAGCAAAATCCGCAATAAGCAGCGAGGCTGCGCCGATCCTGCGGAGAGGGTCGAACTGAAAAAATCCTGCGCCGCCTGCACCGCGGTGTTGGCCGATCTGCGAAGGAAAAAGAAAACAGCCTGCGACATCATTGAGGACCATCCGAAGCTCCGGGAGCTTCTGGAAAGCGAATTTGAGGCGCGGCTGGAGAACGACCCCTATCTCACGGAGCGGGAGAAAAGTGCTCTGCGGCAGCGGAACGCTCCGGCGAGAGAGGAAAACCATTATGAACGCTGATTACAGTAGAAAGAGAGATGATGAAATTGAAAAACCAAACCATTGATTTGGGCCTGAGAGGCTATGATGAGCTGTTCATGACCGAGCAGGAGCGGGCGGACACCCGCAAGCCGAAGGTGGAGGAACTACCGCTTTCGGAGCTGACGCCCTTCAAGAACCACCCCTTCAAGGTGAAAAACGACGCGGAGATGGCGGAGCTGATGAAAAGCATTGCCGACGCCGGCGTGTTGTCTCCCGCCATGGCGCGGCCCAAGAAGGGCGGCGGATACGAGCTGATTTCCGGCCACCGGCGTCTGGCGGCCTGCAAAGCGCTGGGGATGGACACCATGCCGGTGATTATCCGCAAGCTGACCGACGAGGAGGCCGTCATTACCATGGTGGACAGCAACCTACAGCGGGAGCACATTCTGCCGTCGGAAAAGGCCTTTGCGTACAAGATGAAAATGGAGGCGCTGCGCCACCAAGGGCGAACTTCGGACCAACTTGGTCCGAAGTTGACAGTCGAAGAAATTGCAAAGGGAGACAGTGCCTCTCAAGTCAAACGCTATATCCGCCTTACCAACCTGATCCCCGAAATCCTCCAGATGGTGGATGACGGAAGGATTGCCCTGACTCCGGCGGTGGAGCTGTCGTATCTGCAGCCGTCCGAGCAGGAAACGCTCTTCTCCATTATGGACTGCGACGAGGTGACGCCGTCGCTGTCTCAGGCTCAGCGGTTGCGACGCATGAGCGAGGAGCAGAGGTTTACTGATAGTGCAGTGATGCAGCTCATGTCCGAAGTCAAGGGCAATCAGGTGGAATATGTCAAGGTGCCGGTGGACAAGCTCCGCAGTTTCTTCCGTCCGGACACCTCTATGAAACAGATGACCGAGACGCTTGTCAAGGCTATGGACTTTTACAACAAACATTTGGAGCGTCAGCACCGAGACCGCGACGCCCGCTGAAAGGAGATTTTACAATGAAAGAAATCATAAAAGAAATCATTGAATTCGATTTGGACGAAGGAAGAATGGACTATCTGGATGATATGATTGACGTGTTTTCCAAAGACGGCTGTGAAATGGTGGATATCCTCTTCGACAGATTCCTAAAGAAATACTACGCTGATATTGATGTCAGCAACGAACGAATGACCATCAATCTCACTGACGAAGAAGGACATGTATTGTCCTTTAATCTGAGCCAAAGCGAGGTCCATTATGTGCTTCACATGGTCGAAAGAAGGCTCAACAGCTTTATGCGCGACGACGGAGGAGGTGGTTTCGGTGACGAAGACTGAGCTGCAGACCATGTATGAGGTGATGTTCACGGATTACCCCGACATTGTGAACGTTGCCCAGGTCCAGTCCATGCTGAAAATCAGCCGCCATCTGGCCTACGAGCTGATTGGCGACGGGTATATCCCCGGCATGAAAATCGGAAACGCCTACCGCATTCCGAAAATCAACGTGATCCGCTACGCTCTCTCGGCGGGCAATCCCCAGCCGGCAGCGTGACACGGATTTGAACTGAAACGACACATTGGACGGGCATCTGAGTAGGCCGTATAATGGTTACGGTCCGAAAGGGTGCCCGTTCATACGCTGTCAGCAAAAGGAGGTATGGATGAATGATAGCGGGACACCTGCAAATAAAAAACGACAATTACTACATGGTGCTGAATTACACGGATGCCAACGGCAAGCGCAGGCAGCCGTGGATTCCCACAGGACTTTCCGCAAAGGGAAACAAGCGCCGCGCCGAGAAGCTGCTGCTGGACACCCGCCAGAGCTTTGTCCCGCCGGTTGTGAGCAAGGAGAACGAGGACATCTCCTCTAATATGCTGTTTGCCGACTACATGGAGCTGTGGCTGGAGATTATCCGCAGCTCGGTGGAAAAGACCACCTTTTCCTCTTACACGCAAATGGTAAAGAGGAAGATCGCACCGTATTTCCGAAACACCGGACTGACGCTGGACGGAATTCAAGCCAAGCACATTCAGAGCTTTTATCTGCATGAGCTGAAAAGCGTGTCGCCCGGTACGGTGATCCACTATCACGCCAATATCCACAAGGCACTGAAATACGCCGTCAAAATGGACCTGATTCCCTTCAACCCCGCCGACAAGGTGGAGCGCCCCAAGAAGCAGCGGTATATTGCGGACTATTACCGGCAGGAGGAGCTGGAGAGGCTGCTGGAAGCGTCCAAGGATCATCCGTACTCCCTGCTGATTCAGATGACCGCCTTTTACGGCCTGCGCCGCAGCGAGGCGCTGGGGCTGAAATGGGACGCCATCGACTTTGAGCGGGACACCATCACCATTAAGCACATTGTAACCAACGCAAAGATAGACGGCAAATGTGAAATCGTCTGCGCCGACCGCGCCAAGACGAAATCAAGCCTGCGCTCCCTGCCGCTGGTCAGCAACATCCGGGAAAAGCTGCTGGCGCTGAGGGAGCAGCAAAAGGAGAATAGGCGCGTATGCGGAAATTGCTACAGCAAAAAGTATGACGGCTATGTTTTTGTGGATGCCATGGGCAATATCTTCAACCCCAGAAGCGTTACCGCCAATTTCAGCAAGCTGCTGGAGCAGAACGGTCTGCGGCACATTCGCTTTCATGATCTTCGCCATAGCTGCGCCAGTTTGCTGCTGGCCAATGGCGTCCCCCTCAAGCACATTCAGGAGTGGCTGGGACATAGCGACTTTACCACCACGGCGAATATCTACGCCCACTTGGATTACAAATCCAAGATCACCTCGGCACAGGCGATGGAGACAGGGCTTTCCCTGCCGGAGGGCGGCGACTTCAGCAGCCGCTGGGGGTCGATCGGTGCCGGGGAGAACTTCTGATTTTCTCCCCTGAAAACCGAAGATCGTGCAGGCTTATCCTTTGGGCAAAAATAAAAAAGCCTGTAATCGGCGTGATTACAGGCTTTTTGTGGCGGAGAGTTAGGGATTCGAACCCTAGAGACCTTTCGGTCTACAGCATTTCGAGTGCTGCACCTTCGACCACTCGGACAACTCTCCGTGTCTATTTTCGTCCGGTTTTCTTTCCAGAAATTTGCTCAAAAATTCGTTGGAGAGAAAACAGGAGAGACGGCAAAAAATATTCGATTTTGAGATTTTCTGTGTTGAGGAATATCAAGGAGAATCAGGGGGACGAAATTCCCAGCTTCTGCCGAAATTTCGAGTGCAGCTCGTTACAACCACTTCGATACGCTTCCGTGTATAAATATTCACTTTTGGGGACTAATCACATGATTTCGAGTCAGTCCCGTTATGACCACTTCGATACCGCTGCTTGTCACGGGGTGTATCATACCATACTTTCCGCTGGGGTGCAACTTCTTTTTCTGCGGGGTATATTTTGACGCGGCGGCGCATGTACTGATGGGAGAGGGGGGACGGCTATGGAGAAGCGGGTGCTGATCTGGGATGATGGCCTAAATTATGTAAACTACATGGAAGCGCTGCGAGCAGTGGACCTGACGCCGGTGGTAGGGCGCGAGGCGGCCGGCCCGTGCGCTGCGCTGCTGCTTCCCGGCGGTGGGGATATCGCGGATCGCCTGCCGGAGGATGAGATCCGGACGATCAGAGCCTATGCGGCAGCGGAGAAGCCGATTTTGGGTATCTGCCGGGGAATGCAGGCGCTGAACGTGTTTTTCGGCGGGACACTGTATGCACGTGTGCCGGGACACCAGGTCAAGGTGGGCGATATTCTGCATGACACACGGGCGGTGGGTGAACTGGCGGAGCTGGTGGGTACTGCGCCCCGGGTCAACAGCAACCACCACCAGGCCATCTGCCGCCTGGGGCGGGGGCTGGGTGTGCGGCAGTGGGCGGCGGATGGCGTGATCGAAGGGATATGTCACAGCCGCCTGCCGGTGCTGGGGGTACAGTGGCACCCGGAGCGCCAGGCATTTGCGCTGCGGCGGGGGGAGGCTGCGGACGGTGCGGCGGTGTTCTGGTGGCTGCGGCGGCAGGCAGAAAAGAACAGCGGCGGTTGACAAGGGCGGTCAAGTATGCCTATAATGGAGAAAATCGACAAGCGAGGTATACCGCTATGGAAAAGCTCCGCGCCTTTCTGAAACGAAAGGACATCGTTTTCTCCGCCAAGCGCTATTTTATCGACGCCATGGGGGCCATGGCCCAGGGACTGTTCTGCACGTTGCTGGTGGGTACCATCCTTAACACCATCGGGCAGCAGTTCCACATCGGGTTCCTGAACGCCGTCATCGTCACCATCGGCAAGGGTGACGGCGCGGTGCACTACACCATTGGCGGGCTGTGCTCGGTTATGGTAGGCCCCGGTATGGCCGTGGCCATCGCCCGGGCGCTGAACGCGCCGCCGCTGGTGCTGTTCTCACTGATCCCCGTGGGTTTTGCCACCAACTACATGGGCGACGCGGGCGGCCCTCTGGCGGTGCTGTTCGTGGCCATTGTTGCCGCGGAGCTGGGCAAGGCCGTCAGCAAGGAGACGAAGATCGACATTCTGGTGACGCCCATCGTCACCGTGCTGGTGGGCGTGGGCTTCGCCGCGCTGATCGCCGCGCCGGTGGGCACGGCGGCCTCCGCCGTGGGACAGGCCATCATGTGGGCAACGGAGCTGCAGCCCTTCTTCATGGGCATCATCGTCTCCGTGGTCATCGGCGTGGCGCTGACGCTGCCCATCTCCTCCGCCGCCATCTGTGCGGCTCTGGGGCTGACAGGCCTGGCCGGCGGCGCTGCCGTGGCGGGCTGCTGCGCCCAGATGGTGGGCTTCGCCGTTATGAGCTTCCGTGAAAACCGCTGGGGTGGCCTGGCCGCCCAGGGCCTGGGCACCAGTATGCTGCAGATGGGCAATATCGTCCGCAATCCCCGGATATGGATACCGCCTACGCTGGCTGCCGCCATCACCGGCCCTGTCGCCACCTGCCTGTTCCGCTTGGAGATGAATGGCGCGCCGGTGTCCTCCGGCATGGGTACCTGCGGCCTGGTGGGGCAGATCGGCGTCTACACCGGCTGGGTCAACGATGTGGCCAGCGGCGCAAAGGCCGCCGTCACCGGCATGGACTGGCTGGGCCTGGTGCTGATCTCCTTTGTGCTGCCCGCCGTGCTGACGTGGCTCATCGCCATCCCCCTACGGAAGTGGGGGTGGATCAAGGACGGCGATCTGAAGCTGGATCTGTAAAACACAAAAAAGGCGGCGTCAGCCGCCTTTTTTGCTGAGCCGAAGCAGGCGGGGTTGTCTATAACTTTGGGGAGTTGACTCACGATTGCTTCTATCTCGTTTTTGTGCTTTCCGTTTCGCTCGTTCCTTCGCTTGACGTTTCCTCTGCACAGCCGGTGACAGGAAAATGTCGTATGCGCTAAGCGCAAAGATGCCGGTAAATACAGCGCCGATCGAAATGAGAATTACCCGGCTGGTTTTCCGCTCTCTGTTAGAATCACGCAGTGAAAAACACAGCGTACCATCCGCTTCCAGCTCTGCGATTTCAGGAGTCGCATCCCAAGGCCGCCAATTATAGCCGGTATAGACACGGATACGAATCGAATGAGGAGTGCTGTTGAAATCGGAAGGAATCTTCTTGTAGCACGAAAAGCCAAAGGTGTATTCCGTTCCGTCCGTGCATATCAACAACGGAATAGGATATAATCTGTGGCTGTAAAGAAAAGACTCGTGTTTGAGACGCGGTACAAAAGCGGCTCGTTCGTCCGGTTTGGCTTGGTTTACAAGACTTGCACAATATGGTATAATCATCTATCAGCAACGAGGAAAGGAACGACCACAATGGAATTATCGGCAAAGCTGGTGCGTTCACAATTGAATTTTTTTAAGCCCTTTGTGGCGGGTTGCTCACTGGAGACTACCCGCAAGGGACAGGATAAGCTGGGCGAGCTGATGAGCGCCCTGCACAAGCGGGAGGTGATCTTCCGCGACCACGACTTCGAGCAGTTCAAGGGCGCGTGGGTCATGCCTAAGGACGAGCGCCGCAGCGGCGTGGTGCTGTATCTCCACGGCGGCGGCTATACCTGTGGTAGTCTGGACTATGCCAAGGGCTTTGCGGCTACGCTGGCCAGCGAGTGCGGTGTGCGCGTGTTCTGCGGGGCGTACCGCCTGGCGCCGGAGAACCCCTATCCCGCCGCGTTGGAGGATGCACTGACTGCCTACGACTATTTGCTGAAAAAGGGCTACGCGCCGCAGCAGATTTTGCTGTGCGGCGAGAGCGCCGGCGGCGGGCTGATCTGCGCTCTGTGTCTGAAGCTGAAGCAGCTGGGCCGGGAGCTGCCCTGCGGGCTCATCGCCATCTCGCCCTGGGTGGACCTGACCGGTTCCGGGAAGTCCTACGAATTCAACCGGGACAACGATCCGTCCCTGACGGAGGAGCTGCTGCAATTCTACGCCAGGTGCTATACGCAGGACCCCACGGACCCGCTGTGTTCGCCCCTGCTGGGCGACCTGACGGGCTTCCCGCCGACGCTGATCTTCGCCGGCGGCGATGAGATATTGCTGGATGACGCCCGGGGATTGCATGAACGGCTGAAAAAGGCCGGGAGCAAAAGCAGGCTGATCATCGCGCCGGGGCGCTGGCACGCCTATGTGCTCTATTGCCTGCAGGAGAACATGGAGCAGGATATCTATGAGATCAACCGCTTTATGACGCAGAACCTGTCCCCGGCCCGGAGCCTGCGGTGGATGCGTCTGGACAACGCGGCCAAGATATATCCCGCTGCCAAGCGGCGCAACTGGAACAATTTTTTCCGCATCTCCGCCACGCTGGCGGAGCCGGTAGACCGCGCGGTGCTGGCAGCGGCGCTGGATGTGACGGTGCGGCGTTTCCCGTCCATTGCCGTACGGCTGCGGCGGGGTGTGTTCTGGTACTATCTGGAGGAGATACCCCACACGCCGCCCATACAGGACGAAAAGAGCTGCCCGCTGGCCCATGCGCCGTTCCGCCAGGTGCGGCAGTGCGCCTTCCGGGTGCTGGTGTATAAGGACCGCTTTGCGGTGGAGTTTTTCCATGCGTTGACCGACGGCACCGGCGCACTGGTGTTTGTCAAATCACTGCTGGCGGAATATCTCAGTGAGAAGTACGGTATCTCCGTCCCTGCGGAAAAGGGCGTACTGGGACGGTTAGAGGAGCCGTCGCCGGAGGAGCTGGAGGACAGCTTTGCCCGGTATGCTGGGGATGTGACCGCCAGCCGCGCCGAGGCCACGGCCTGGCACCTGACCGGCACGCCGGAGACAGATGGCTATAAGGACCTGGTGACACTGATGGTGCCGGCGGATAAGCTGCGTTCCTGCGCCAAAGACCACGGCGTGTCCGTGACGGAGCTGCTGTGTGCCGCCATGATGCAGGCTATTCTGGAGCTGCAGACGGAGAAGGTGCCCAACCCCCGCCACCGTAAGCCGGTGAAGGTGCTGCTGCCGGTAAATCTGCGAAAGCTGTTTCCCAGCAAAACGCTGCGGAACTTTGCGTCCTATATTACCCCGGAGATCGATCCGCGGCTGGGGGCGTGCAGCTTTCAGGAGCTGTGTGCCTTGGTGCACCACAAGATGGGACTGGAGAACAACCGCTGGACTATGCGGGCCAAGTTTGCCGCCAATGTGGCCAGCGAACGTTCGCCCGTGCTGCGGGTCATGCCGCTGTTCATCAAGAATATCGCCATGAAGGCCGTGTTTGACACGGTGGGCGAGTGTAAGTCCTGCTTGTGCCTGTCCAACCTGGGCCGCGTGGAACTGCCGGACGTGATGGTGCCCTATGTGCGCCGGATGGACTTCATCATCGGTGTGCAGGCCAAGGCACCCCACAACTGCGGCGTGGTCACCTGGGGGGATACAGCCTATATCAACTGTATCCGCAGTATCCGGGAGCCGGAGCTGGAGTATCACTTCTACCGCGTGCTGCATCGGCTGGGACTGCCCGTTAAGGTCGAGAGCAATATGCGCTGACACAACGGGAGAAAGGAGCCTTTCTTATGTATTGCATCAAATGTGGCGTGGAGCTGGCGGACAGCGAGCGCGTTTGTCCCCTGTGCGGCACCCGGGTATTTCATCCCGATCTGCCCTGCGGACAGGGTGAGCCGCCCTACCCGCCGGCTGACCATCCCCGCCACGAGGAGGTCAGCCGAATCGGCGTGCTGTTCGTCATCTCTGTGTGTATGCTGCTGCCGGCGGTCATCACCGTGCTGTGCGACTGGCGCATCAACGGGACCATCGTCTGGTCCGGCTTTGCCGTGGGCGGATTGCTGCTGCTGTATATCCTGGCGGTGCTGCCTCTGTGGTTTAAGCGGCCCAACCCGGTGATCTTCGTGTCCATTGACTTCGCGGCCATCGGCGTGTTCCTGCTGTATGTGAACTACGCCACCGGAGGCCACTGGTTTTTGACCTTTGCGCTGCCGGTCACAGGCGCGGCAGGGCTGCTGGTGTGCGCCATGGTGACGCTGCTGCGGTATCTGCCCGGCGCGGCGCTGTACATCTGCGGCGGGGCGCTGATCCTGTCCGGCGGCATGGCGGTGTTGGTGGAGTTTCTGCTGAACCTGACCTTCGGCCTGCACGAGACGTTCCTCTGGTCCTTCTACCCGCTGGCGGCGGGGGTGGTGCTGGGGGCCATGCTGCTGGTCATCGCCATGTGCAAGCCCCTGCGGCGCAGCCTGCACCGTAAGTTCTTTATCTGAGAGGTACCCCATGCAGATGATTTTTATCGACATCGACAACACCCTGCTGGATTTTGACGCCTACATCCGGCAGACCATGCGGGAGGGCTTCGCGCACTTTGGACTGAAGCCCTACGAGCCGTACATGGAGGCCGTGTTCCACCGGGAGAACGGAAAACTCTGGCGGCAGATCGAGCAGGGCACGCTGACGTTCCGTGAGCTGGAAGAGATCCGCTGGAACAACGTGTTCCGAGCACTGAATATCGATTTTGACGGACAGGTATTCGAAAAGTATTTCCGCGCGGCCCTGTACGACAGCGCTATCCCCGTGGACGGGGCCATGGAACTGCTGGAGGCGCTCCACGGCAAGTATCCGCTGGCGGTGGCCAGCAACGGACCATACGATCAGCAGCTCCACCGGCTGGAGCTGGCGGGCATGAAGCGGTATTTCGATTGGTTCTTCGTGTCGGAGAGACTGGGTGCGTCCAAGCCGGCCCGGGCCTTTTTCGATGGGGCGTTTGCAGCACTGAACGATGGATGTGAAGCGGCCATCGCGCCGAAGGACTGTGTGATCATTGGGGACTCCTTGACCTCCGACATGGCCGGCGGCCGGCAGTATGGCATGAAGACCTGTTACTACCGCCGCCCCGGCGCGGCAGAGGGTACGGATGTGACCTGGCAGGTGACGGATCTGCGGCAGATACCGGCATTGTTGGAGGGTACGGCATGATGACCATCAACGAATACCAGCAGCGGGCCATGGCTTCGCTAAATCCCGAATTGAAGGGCCGGGATGTGCTTATCAACAGCGTCATGGGCCTGTGCGGCGAGTCCGGCGAGGCCATCGACATCGTGAAGAAGTGGCTGGCCCAGGGCCATCCGCTGGACCGAGAGCATCTGGCCAAGGAGTTGGGGGACGTGGCCTGGTATCTGGCCGAGGCGGCCACGGCGCTGGACCTTGATCTGAAGGATATCCTCCGGGCCAACCTGGAGAAGCTGGAGCACCGGTATCCAGACGGCTTTTCCACGGAAAAGTCCGTGGGCCGGGATAAGAACGATCTGTAAGAAAAACGGAAGCGGCGGCTTCCGCTTTTCTTCTTCACGGGGACTTGACACCGGGATTTTTTGTGATACACTGAGGCGGTGCGCATTTTTTGCTTAGGAGGGATAGCCGTGCTGCAATCATTCCTCACCGTGGGGCAGCAGATACTCACACTGTATTTGCTGCTGGTGGTGGGCTTTGTACTGGGAAAGGTCAAGCTGCTGGATGACCGCGCCTCGGTGGCCCTGAGCAGCCTGGTCATGTACGTGGTGTCCCCCTGTATGATGGTGGTGGCGTTTCAACGGCCGCTGGAGCATACGGCACTGCACAACTTCGGCGTAGTGACGGGTGTCTCGGCCGTACTCCATGTGGTGTTTATTGCGGCGGCCATGCTGCTGATCCACGACAGGGACCGCGAACGGCAGAACTGCCTGCGCTTCGCCGCAGTGTTCTCCAACTGCGGCTTTATGGGCTATCCCCTGATGGCCGCGCTGCTGGGCAGCATCGGCGTGTTCTATGGTTCGGCCTACGTCATCGTATTTACTATACTCAGCTGGACATGGGGCGTCTATGTCATCACAGGCGACCGCAGCCAGCTGCTGCTGAAGCCCCTGCTGCTGAACCCCGGCGTTATCAGCGTGGTGCTGGCTATGGCGCTGTATCTCGGGCAGGTGACGGTGCCGGAACCCCTGATGGTCCCCATCAACTATCTGGCGGACCTGAATACGCCGCTGCCCATGCTGGTGGTGGGCTATCAGCTGAGCCACGCCAATTTCAAGGCGGCGCTGCAGGGTATCAGCTCCTGGGTGACGCTGGTGCTGCGGCTGCTGGTGCTGCCTCTTACCTCACTGGGCATCTGCCTGGCGCTGAACGTGTCCCATGACCTGACGCTGGTGCTGCTGATCGCGGCCAGCGCGCCGCCGGCGGCGCTGCTGAGTATGTTCGCCGCCCGCTTCGGCAAGGACACCGCCCTGACCTCGTCCCTGGTGTCGGTCCAGACGGCGATCTCCGCGTTGACCATGCCGGTATTGGTCGGCCTGGCAGAGGTGCTTGGATAAAGAAACATCCCCCGGCGGAGCCGGGGGATGTTTCTTTATCCGCGGTGCAGTATGGCGTCCAGATCCTGTTGGGGATGGGTGATGGGCTGCAGCTGATAGGTATCCACCAGCGTCTTGACCACCGTCTCTGACAGGAAGGCCGGCAGGGTGGGCCCCAGGTAAATGCGCTTGATGCCCAGAGCCAGCAGTGTCAGCAGGATGCATACCGCCTTCTGCTCGTACCAGGACAGCACCAGCGTCAGCGGCAGGTCATTGACGCCGCAGCCAAAGGCATCGGCCAGGGCCAGCGCGATCTGCACAGCGCTGTAGGCGTCGTTGCACTGGCCTACGTCCAGTATGCGGGGGATGCCGTTGATATCGCCCAGATCCAGGTCATTGAAGCGGAACTTGCCGCAGGCCAGCGTCAGGATCAGCGAGTCCATAGGCGTGGACTTGACGAAGTCCGTGTAGTAGTTGCGTCCGGGGTGCGCGCCGTCGCAGCCGCCTACCAGAAAGATGTGCTTCACCGCGCCGCTTTTGATGGCGTCGATCACCGCCGGGGCGCTGTCGCCCAGCGCCTTGTGGGCAAAGCCGGTGGTCAGGATATGTCCGCCGTTGATGCCACTCATGCTCCGGTCGGTGCTGTATCCGCCCAGGGCCAGCGCCTGGTCGATGAGGGCGGAGAAATCCTTGCGGCCCTGCCGGTCCTCCGGGATGTGCTTCAGTCCGGGATAGCCCACCACCGACGTGGTATAGATACGGTCGGCATAGCTGGGACGGGGCGGCATGATGCAGTTGGTGGTCATCAGAATGGGTGCGGGAAGGCTGTCGAACTCGCTTTGCTGGTTTTGCCAGGCGGTGCCGAAGTTTCCGGCCAGCTGCGGGTATTTTCGCAGCCCCGGATACCCGTGGGCGGGCAGCATCTCGCTGTGGGTGTACACGTTGACACCGGTGCCTGTCGTCTGCTCCAGCAGCTGGTGCAGGTCCTCCAGATCATGGCCGGATACCACGATGAACGGCCCCCGACGGATGTCCGTGTGGACCTTTGCGGGCGCCGGGTCACCGAAGGCGGCGGTGTTGGCCTTGTCCAGCAGGGCCATGCATTGATAGTTTACCAGACCAAATTCCGTGATGAGGGCCAGCCACTCCTCAACGGTGTGCTCCTGCCGCAGGGCGCACAGCCCCTTGTAGAACCACTGGCTGACCGCCTCATCCTCCTGCCCAAGGCGGAAAGCGTGATGGGCATAGGCTGCCATACCCTTCATGCCGAACAGCAGTGTGGCGCGCAGAGACACGATGTCCGTATCGCCGCGCCATAGCCAACTCGGGTCCTGTATCGGCAGACGCTGGGGCGTCAGTTTTTCGGCGCGGCGGATATAACCCTGCAGGGCCGCATCGTCAAAATTTACGTTGGTCAGCGTGGCGAACAGACCGTCCGCCAGCAGGTGTGTGACTTCCGGAGGATAGTCCTCCTTGGCGGCATATATCTCCGCCAGGTGGATGAGGGAGCACACCAGATAGTCCTGCAAATTGGCGGTTTTCGGCTGCTTGCCACAGACGCCGGTGCGGA
This sequence comes from Vescimonas sanitatis, assembly GCF_049060325.1. Classification (NCBI taxonomy): domain Bacteria; kingdom Bacillati; phylum Bacillota; class Clostridia; order Eubacteriales; family Oscillospiraceae; genus Vescimonas; species Vescimonas sanitatis. The sequence goes on from NZ_JBMGPW010000009.1 coordinate 91,929, forward strand.
CGCAGCCGCTGTTGCCCGCCGTCTGCTGACACTGAAAACAGAACATTTCAGACATAGAATACAAACCTCCTGACAGTATAGCAGCGATAGTCTGCCCTGCCGGGAGGAAATATATACAAAAAGGGAGACGCGCAGCGTCTCCCTTTTCTCAAAATTTCAGCAGAACGCCCACCAGGGCGGAAATGCCGATGAACACGATAGGGTGCCACTTCTTTACCACTGGCACCCAGTTGGTACACACCAGCAGCACCGCAGCCAGGGCGATAGCCGGCCAGTTCAGCACGGCCAGACCGGTCATACCACTGTGCAGCAGGGCGATAGGTACTACGGAGATGCCCGCCGCAGCCACCAGCGCGGTGGAGGCGGGGCGCAGGCCGCAGAACGCGGCGCTGACCCACTTGCTGTCGCGAAAGGCCTTCAGGAACGCCGCCACGATGAGAATGACGATAACAGAGGGGGTTACCAGCCCGATGGTGGCCACCAGCGCGCCGCCGATGCCACCGGTGGTGAAGCCCACGTAGGTGGCCATGTTCACGCCGATGGGGCCGGGAGTGGACTCCGACACCGCCAGCATATCCGCCAACTGGGCATGGGTAAACCATCCAGTGCGTTCCGCCATATCCTGCAGGAAGGGCAGAGTGGCCAGCCCGCCGCCTACGGCGAACAGGCCGGTCTTGAAGAATTCCCAGAATAGTTGGAGGTACAGCATTATTTCGCCCTCCTTATCACGTTCTGAATGACGATGCCCAGCGCCGCGGCCGCAGCCACGAAGATGACGGGGGACAGGTCGGTGAGCAGCGCCGCCGCCAGCACAGCAAGGAAGATCAGCCCGGCGGCCCAGTCCTTCACAGAGCCCTTGAACAGCTTGACCACCGCGTTGAAGATCAGCACGCACACGCATACGCGGATACCCGCAAAGGCGTGCTGCACCCAAGCCAGATGGGAGAAGCTGTTGATGACGCCTGCCAGTGCAGTGATGATGATCAGCGATGGGAACACAATGCCCAGCGTGGCCACGATGCCGCCGATAATACCGGCCTGCTTCTGCCCTATGAAGGTGGCGGTGTTTACAGCGATGATGCCGGGGGTGCACTGGCCGATGGCAAAATAGTCCACCAGCTCCTCGTCTGTAGCCCAGCCCTTGTCCTCCACGACCTCGCGCTGGAGGATGGGCAGCATGGCCATACCGCCGCCGAAGGTCATGACGCCCACCTTGGCAAAGGTGAGGAACAACTGAGCGAGAAGTTTTGTGTTCATGCTCGTATCACCTCATTCTATATATCCGTACAGTCCCCGCACTGAGACCTCGCCGCTGCGGACTGTCTCCGTTTCGCCGTTTTCATACTGCACCGTCAGGCCGAACTGTTCGTCTATGGCCAGCGCCGTGGCCTGCCGGACGGTATTGCCTCGCAGGACGCGCACGGGTCTGCCCAAATTCACGCACCGCCGCCGGTATTCCGCCAGCCATTCCACTGGGTCGGTCAGCACAGTCCGCATGGCTGTCAGCTGGGCCAGTATGGCGTCTGCCAGCGCGTCCGGCGACACGTCAAGCTCTTGTAGGGCAAGGGATGTGGCCATGTCCGCGATGTCCGGCGGAAAAGAGGCCTGTCCCACATTGACACCGATACCTACCACCAGCCACGCCGCACTGCCGTCAGGGAGCAGGGAGGACTCGGTCAGAATGCCGCAGAGCTTTTTGCCGTGCAGCACCACATCATTGCACCACTTGATGCCGCAGTCCGTGTCGCAGAGGCTCTCAACAGCGCGGCACACAGCCACCGCGGCCAGCGGTGTCACGGTGAGCAGCTGCCCGGCCGGGCAGTCCTGCCACAGGGCGGAAAGATACAGGCCGCCCTCCGGTGATTGGAACGAACGGCCCAGCCGGCCCTTACCAGCGGTCTGCGCCCGGGCGATGACGGCGGTGCTGTCCAGCCCCTGCGCGGCAAGGGCCTTGCATACGTTGTTGGTGGAGTCCACGGTGTCATAGCGCAGAACATCCCAAGTCACGGCCATCATCTCCTTTCGGTCGAAAACACATTGTAGCACTGTATTCCGCGTTTGTAAATAGTTGACAGGTGTTAAGGAATTTAGTATCATCAGGACAGTTTTTGGAGGAGGGACGCCTATGAACACCCGTACCCGCAAGCTGGTCTATACCGCCCTGTTCGCCGCGCTGACGGCGGTGGGTGCGTTTCTGCGTATTCCGATGGTGTACAGCTCCGTGACGCTGCAATACCTGTTCACTGCCATGGCGGGGCTGCTGCTGGGTCGGAGGTGGGGCGCTTTGAGCCAGGCGGTGTACGTCCTGCTGGGGCTGGTGGGCCTGCCCATCTTCACCATGGGCGGCGGCTTTGGCTATGTGTTCCAGCCCACGTTCGGGTTCCTGCTGGGGCTGATCCCGGCCGCATGGGTGGTGGGTGCCGTGGCAGGGGAGAGTCTGGACCCCAAACGCATGGCACTGGCGTCGCTGGCGGGACTGGCCGCTCTGTACGCCGTGGGAATGCCCTACATGGCCTTGATACTCAACGCCTACATGGGCAAGGGTATGACGTTTTCCGCGCTGCTGTGGGCGGGGATGCTGCCCTATCTGCCGGGAGACGCCGTGAAGATCGTCGTGGCGGCGGGCGTATGCCCCATTTTGCGGCGGCGGTTAAGAATGGCGGATGGCAGCGATAAGCGTGGCGAATGACCTTGTGCAATACAGCCAAATCATCTTCTGAAATTTTGACAGGATATTGGCACAGAAGTGTATTGCATTTTGCGGCTGTGCCCCGTATAATAGGCAAGAAAATGAGAGGAGGGACACGCCATGACCTGCAAGACGATCGTGAAAAAGCGGACTGGCGCTCCCTCTGTTTTTGTTTCTGATATTGTTTCCATTTGACCGGTGATTTTTCACCGGTCATTTTTTCAGGCAGTTTGTAAGTAAGTAAACATATACGGATGAACGAGAAAGAGAGGACAAGTCACATGAACAAGAAATTAGGACACGATGCCATCTACGACGCCCGGGAGCTGGGCGTGCCCCGGATGCTCCTGTTGGGCCTGCAGCACCTGTTCGCCATGTTCGGCGCTACGGTGCTGGTGCCCATCCTGGTGACGGGCTACGGCCTGCCCCTGTCCATCCAGACCACCCTGCTGTTCGCCGGTATCGGCACGCTGCTGTTCCACGTCTGCACCAAGTTTAAGGTACCCGCCTTCCTGGGCTCCTCCTTCGCCTTCCTGGGCGGCTTCCAGGCGGTGGCTGGTCTGAACACCGGCAAGTTCGCCGCCATGACCGGCGAGGAGAAGCTGCCCTACGCGCTGGGCGGCGTGGTGGTCGCGGGTCTGCTGTATCTGGTGCTGGCCCTGCTGTTCAAGCTGGTGGGTGCCAAGAAGGTCATGCGCTTCTTCCCCCCCATCGTCACCGGTCCCATCATCATCCTCATCGGTCTGAACCTGTCCGGCACCGCCGTGGCCAACGCCTCCACCTGCTGGTGGCTGGCTCTGGTGGCTATCGCCATCATCATCGTCGCCAACATCTGGGGTAAGGGTATGGTCAAGATCATCCCCATTCTGCTGGGCGTGGTGGGCGCGTACATCGTGGCGCTGATCGCCGGCAAGGTGGACTTCACCGAGGTGGCCGGCGCTGACTTCGTGGGTCTGCAGAAGTTCGTCCTGGCCAAGTTCGATGTGACCTCTATCCTGGTCATGGCGCCCATCGCCATCGCCGCCATGATGGAGCACATCGGTGACATGTCCGCCATCTCCTCCACCACCGGCAAGAACTTCATCGAGGATCCCGGTCTGCACCGCACCCTGCTGGGCGACGGTCTGGCCACCGCCTTCGCCGGTATGTTCGGCGGCCCCGCTAATACCACCTACGGCGAGAACACCGGTGTTCTGGCCCTGAGCCGCGTCTACGACCCCCGGGTCATCCGTCTGGCCGCCCTGTACGCCATCATCCTGAGCTTCTCCCCCAAGTTCGACGCACTGGTGAATTCCATCCCCACTGCCATCGTGGGCGGTGTCAGCTTCGTCCTCTACGGTATGATCTCCGCCGTTGGTGTGCGCAATGTGGTGGAGAACCGCGTTGATCTGACCAAGTCCCGCAACCTGATCATCGCCGCCGTCATCTTCGTCTGCGGCCTGGGCTTCGCCTCCACCGGCGGCATCACCTTCACCGTGGGCAGTGCCGACATCACACTGACCGGCCTGGCCATCGCCGCCCTGGCGGGCGTGATCCTGAACGCCGTCCTGCCCGGCAACGACTACGAGTTCGGCAAGAGCGTCGAGGGCGACGCCAGCGCCGACCTGGGCAGCTATTGAGCCATATCTTGAATGGATACCGGGCCGCGCGGCCCACACCCCGGGGACGCACGGACAAAAGGCAGGCATCGTAAGATGCCTGCCTTTCTGTTGTCCACTTTTGTGCAACACCGGAGAAAAACACCCCGCATAATAGGACGGCATACACTGTAACGGTGCCGCTGAATAATGTGTGGGGAGGACACAAAGGATGAAAAACGAAACTTCTGTTATGGCAATTCTGGCGGCGGCGCTGGGTGCGCTGTGCAGCTACGCTTCGGCGCTGGTGGTGCCGCTGGCGGTGCTGATCGCCGTAATGCTGGCGGACTATGCCAGCGGTATGGCAAAGGCCTGGAGCGCGGGCAAGCTCTGCTCCAAAACCGGCCTGCGCGGTATCCTGAAAAAGTTGGGCTATCTGGTGCTGGTGGGTGTAGCCGGTGTGGTGGACTGGTTGGTGCGTTACGGCCTGACCCAGGTGGGGGTGGAGGTCAGCTTTCAGTTCCTGATGGCGGCGATGGTCATCGTCTGGCTCATCATCAACGAATTGATCTCCATCCTGGAAAACGTGGCGGCGCTGGGCGGCCCGGTGCCGGGCTTTTTACGCAAGCTGCTGACGCGGCTGAAAGTCGCCGTAGAAACAAAAGCAGGGGAGGGGGACCAAAATGCAGATCAATGAAGTTGCCTATAAGTGGGCGGGTCAGTTGGCCCGACGGACGGCCACCCGCCGCATCATCCTGCACCACGCCGCGGCGGTAACGTGTACGCCGCAGCAGGTCCATCAGTGGCACCTGGCCAACGGGTGGACGGGGATCGGCTATCACTTTTTCATCCGCAAGGACGGCACCGTCTATCGCGGCCGTCCGGAGGACACCGTGGGCGCCCACGCCGGGAACAATAACTACGACAGCCTGGGCATCTGCTTCGAGGGCAGCTTTGACCGCGAGACCATGCCTGACGCCCAGCTGCGCGCTGGGCAGGAGCTGGTGGCATACCTGAAGCAGAAGTACGGCATTTCCACCATTCAGCGCCACAGCGATGTGAACGCCACCGGCTGTCCCGGGGACAATTTCCCCTTTGATGCCCTGGCGGGCGCGCAGACTGCAAAGCCTGCGGTGCCGGCGCCGGTGGTCTCCGGCACGACGCTGACGCTGCCATTGCTGACCACCGCCAGCCGCGGCGATACCGTGCGCTGTGTGCAGGCGGCGCTGACCGGACTGGGCTACGACGCCGGCGGGGCGGACGGTATCTATGGGACCAACACCGCCGCGGCGGTCAAGCGTTTCCAGGCATCCCGGGGCATTGCCGCTGACGGCTTGGTGGGCCGTGATACCTGGCACAAGCTGCTGGGTGCGTAGAAAAAATAGCGTGCGGAAAGAGGGCGGCGTCGGCCGCCCTCTTCTCTTGTATCCGAAAAGCCCCCATGCGTCCGCATGGGGGCTTTTCATTATGCCAGAATGTTCTTCAGGTCCGTCAGACCGGGTACATTGGTCACCACCAGCACATGGTCTCCCGGCTCAATGGTGGTCATGCCGCCGGGGATGATCGTCCGGCCCTCTCGTACGATGGCGGCCAGCAGGACGCCGTGGCGCAGGGGCAGCTTCATCAGCGGCGTGTGCAGTATGCCGTTGCCGTCGTTGCTGGCAGTGAATTCCAGAGCCTCCACCTTGCCGCCCAGCAGCTTGTACAGTGACTCCACCGCCATGCCTTGCGAGTTGGCCAGTGCGCGGACGTAGCGGGTGATCTGGTTGGCGATGATATCCTTGGGACTGATGATGCTGCCCAGTCCCGTCTCCTGTACCAGCTCCATGTAGTTGGGACGGGTCATTTTCGCCAGCACCTTCCGCACACCGGCACGGCGGGCGGCCAGGGCCATCAGCAGATTTTCCTCGTCACGGCCCGTCAGTGCCACGAAGCCGTCCGCACCGAACAGGTTTTCCGATTTGATGAGGTCGATGTCCGTGCCGTCGCCCTCGATGATCATGGCGCCCGGCAGGTCCTGAGACAGCCGCAGGCACTTATCATGGTCCTGCTCCACCACATGGACCCGCGTGCCGGCCCGTGCCAGCTCCCAGCTCAGGTACATACTGATTCGGCTGCCTCCCAGGATAGATACATCCTTTACCCGCTGGAGGCTGCGGCCCATGCTCTTGAGCATTTTGTGCAGCTCGGCCTTGCTGCCCACCATGTACAGCCGGTCCTCCAGCTGGGGCACGAAGGCGCCGTTGGGGATGATGAACTCATCGCCCCGCTGGGCGGCGCAGATCAGTACCTCTGCCACGCGCTCCCGGTGAAAGTCGCTGAGGCTGCGGCCGAGGATGGTATCCTCCGGGTGCAGCTGAAAGCCGATCATGTCGATGCGCCCGCCGGCAAAGGGCTCCACGGAGATGGCTGCCGGGAAGCTGAGGATCCGCGCGATCTCCTGCGCCGCGGCCAGGTCAGGGTTGATGACCATATCCAGGCCGATCTCCCGCTTGAGCATATCCGCGTCCCGCCGGTATTCCGGGTTCCGCACCCGGGCAATGGTGTGCTGCGCGCCCACGCTTTTGGCGATCAGCGCGCACACCAGGTTCGTCTCGTCCACGCCGGTGACGGCGATGACCAGGTCGGCGTCCCGCGCTCCGGCCTCCATCAGAACGCTGATGGAGGCGCCGTTGCCGTGGATGCACAGCACATCCAGCGTGCTGTCCGCACGGTTCAGGTGGGCGGCCTCATCGTCCACCACCGTGATGTCGTGCTTTTCCTGGGTCAGCTGCTGGGCAATGGCATAGCCCACCTTGCCGCAGCCTACGATGATGATCTTCATGCGTCCTCCTCTCCGCCCGAGGGGGCGGCGGTCTGTCTCTTTTCCAGCAGGGCGGCGGAAAACTCCGCGCCCAGTATCAGTATCTGTCCCGACATATACAGCCACAGCAGCACCACGATCACCGTGGCGATGGAGCCGTACAGCACCGAGTAGCGCCCCAGGTGCTCTACGTAGTACGAAAACGCCATGCTCAGCACCATCCACGCCACCAGTGAACCGCCCACGCCGGGCAGCACCTCCCGCAGCGGCCGGCGCTGGCCCTGGGAGAGCATATACAAGATTACCAGCGTGATAGCCATGACCACCGCCAGCAGCACGAAGCGCAGGGAACTCCACGCGGTGATGAACGAGTCGGTGATGGTGATGAACCGTCCGACAAACTCCAGCACGGACCGTCCCACCACCACCAGCACCAGCGTCACGGCGATAACGACGATCAGCCATACAGTGAACAGCAGGATCCGCAGCTGGCTGCGCCACAAGCTCTCCGGCGCGCTGCGGCCAAAGGCCTTGCGGAGCGAGTGCATCAGGCACCCGGAGGCCCGCATGGGGAACCAGATGGAGAAGATGAGACTGAACCACAGCAGCTGACGGCTCTGGTTAGCGGAGACGTACTCCAGATATGAGCGCACCACATCCACCACGTCTGCCGGCAGCAGCGGCTCCAGTACGGAGGTGATATACGCCACGTCCAGCTCCAGCAGACCCAGCAGGGTGCTGATGAAGATCAGCAGGGGAAAGATGGCGAACAGCAGATAATACGTCAGCGCCGCGCTGTCCCGGGCTACGTCGTGGGTATAGTACCGCAGCACCATGTCGGCGGCCAGCCGACCGGCGTGGGTGCGGGGGAATTTTTTGTTACCACTCATATCAACATACCTCGGATGTTTAGTATACCATGATTGTTGGTAAAATCAAAGCATAATTTATCGGCACGGCTGTTTCTGCCCGACCGGGCTCAATTTTTCGTAAAAAACCGGAAAAATGAAATTTTTATTAAAAAAAGCATTTCAGGTTGTCGAAACGTGAAAAGCATGCTATAATACTGTAAGCATAAATGGAAATTATAGGAAATCACTTTATCATTATTATACATGAGTGGAGGACGTATTATGGATAATCTGACTACCATCGTTCGTGACGAGATCTCGCGGCAGTACCGGAGCGTGCGGCAGTTTGCCTTTGCGGTGGGCGTGCCCCTGTCCACCATCAACAGCGCCCTCCACAACGGCGTCGGCGGTTCTTCGTTCGATACCGTCATGCAGATCTGCAAGACGCTGGGCATCAAGGCGATGGCCGATGACGCCGCCTTCTATCTGACCGATGATACCGAGCAGCTGCTGACCCAGTACGCCAAGCTGGATGACTACGGCCGCCACACTGTGGCCTCCGTCATGCAGGTGGAATACGAACGCTGCTCCAAGCTGAATAATCTGGACGACTGACACATACGGCCCACCGCTCTCCGGCGGCGGGCCTGTTTTTTCCGCCGCCGCTGTGCGGCGGCTTTTTTCGCTTTTTTATTGCAAACACTGCCATGCTGCGATACAATATATACGATAGATTTGTTGATGAATTTGCATTATATTAGGTGTTGATATTACCATCGATTGACAAGGATTTGATTGCAAGCGGGAGTCGCTTTGCTGAATACAATGGCCGGCCGGCTGCGGAGGAAGTCTATGGAACAGTTTACCGTCCAACTGAACAACGCGACCTGCACGGTGTGTATCGGCGCCGGTGTGCTGGGGCGCGCCGGCGCGCTGCTGCGGCAGCATGTGCCGCAGGTGCGCCGCTGGGCGCTGGCGGCGGATGAGGCCGTCTCCGCCTTCTACGGCGAATGGGTGCAGGGCAGCCTCCGTGCCGCCGGACTGGAATCGAGGCTGTTCCCGCTGCCCCAGGGCGAGAGTGCCAAAACGCCGGAGGCATGGTTGTCCCTATGCCGCCGGATACTGGACAGCGGTTTTGACCGTTCCTGCGGCGTGGTGACGCTGGGCGGCGGCGCCTGCGGCGACGCGGCGGGCTTTGCCGCCGCGTCGCTGCTGCGGGGCGTGCCGTTGGCCCATATCCCCACCACGCTGCTTGCCCAGGTGGACAGCGCCCTGGGCGGCAAGACGGCTCTGGACTTGCCGGAAGGCAAAAACCTGCTGGGCGCGTTCCACCAGCCGTCTCTGGTGCTGTCGGACCCTGCCTGCCTGGCGACGCTGCCGCAGCGGCAGTTTGCCTCCGGCATGGCGGAGGTCATCAAGACCGGGCTGGTGGCCGATTCCGCCCTGCTGGCCGCCGCCGAGCAGGGCCTGCGGAGCGACAGCGGCGAGGCCCTGACGGCCCTTGTCGCCGCCTGCGGACGGGCCAAGCTGCACTTGGTATCCGGTGATGCGGAGGACCACGGCGCGCGCCGCCTGCTGAACTTTGGCCATACCTTCGGCCACGGCTATGAGGCTGTCGGCGGGTATGACACCTGGACCCATGGCGAGGCTGTGGCCGCCGGGATGTGCCGTACCCTTCGCTGGCAGATAGCCAATGGCTATGGCGGCACCGATGTGCTGGCACGGCTGGAGCCGCTGCTGACGCGGTACGGCCTGCCCACGGCCATCGACTGTGACGAGGCGGCCCTGCGCCGCTGCGTGGGCCACGATAAAAAAACCGCCGGCGGTACGGTGCAGCTGGTCATCGTCCGCCGCATGGGACAGGGTGAACTGGTGACGGTGCCCCTGTCCGATTTATGGGAGGATAAAGCATGAAGCTGTTATTGACGCCTTCGTCTCTGCAGGGCACCGTCACGGTGCCGCCCTCCAAAAGCCTGCTGCACCGCGAGCTGATCTGCCGGTTTCTGGCGGGCCAGGTCACGGAGCTGCCGCCCCACGCGGCACAGGATGTGCTGGCGACCTACCGGGGACTGGCCTGCCTGACCGCCCCGGCGCCGCTGGTGGACTGCGGCGACAGCGGCAGCACCCTGCGCTTTTTGCTGCCGCTGTTCATGGCCCTTGGCCGCACCGACGCGGTGTTCACCGGCTCCGACCGGCTGCTCTCCCGTCCTATCCCCGGGGATCTGGGCCTGCGGCGCACGGAGCAGGGCCTTGCCCTGACCCGCCCGCTGACAGCGGGCCACTGGTCGCTGCCGGGAGATGAGACGTCCCAGCTGATCTCCGGTATGCTGCTGGCGCTGCCGCTGCTGCCGGGGGACTCGGACATTACCGTCACCGGAGAGGCCGTCTCCCGGCCCTATGTGCAGATGACTCTGGCGGTCCTGGCTCTCCACGGCGTCACCGTGGAGAAAATCACCGATGGCTGGCATATCCCCGGCGGGCAGTTCTGTCGCCCCGCGCCGCTGTTGGATGAGCCGGACTGGTCCGCTGCGGCCTATTGGCTGGTGCTGCGTGCCCTGCTTCCCAGACAGAGAAGAGAGGCTCTTCGTATCCCGTTGGCGCCGCCGCCCTATCTCCAGGGCGACGCGGCCATCTTGCGCTATCTGGACAAGCTGCCGGAGCAGATCGATATCTCCGACACCCCGGACCTCCTGCCGCCGCTGGCCCTGTACGCCGCGCTGCGCCCGGGCCGCGATACCCGCTTTACCCACGCCGCGTTCCTGCGGCAGAAGGAGAGTGATCGCCTGACCGCCGTCTCCGCTGTGCTGAACGCGCTGGGCGCTTCGGTGAAAGAACAGCCAGACGGGCTGATCATCCATGGCGTGAGCGCGCTGCACGGCGGGGAGGTCTCTGCCTGTGGCGACCACCGTATTGCTCTGCTGGCGGGCTGCGCCGCTATGGTGGCCGACGGTCCCGTGACACTGTCCGGCGCCGAGACTGTGGCGAAGTCCTACCCCGCCTTCTGGCGTGAGCTTGCCGCCCTGGGCGGAAACTGGGAGGTGCTGGAATCGTGATGCACTACACGCTTTTCGGCGAGTCCCACGGTCCGGCGGTGGGTGTCCTGCTGACGGATGTGCCGCCGGGTCTGCCGGTGGACGAGGCCTTTATCCGTGAACAGCTGCTCCGCCGCATGGGGCAGGGCGGGCTGACCACCGCCCGGCAGGAAAAAGAGGAAGTGCACTTCCTATCCGGCGTCTATCGGGGCCGCACCACCGGCGATCCGCTGGCGGCGGTCATTTACAACGGTGATGTCCGTTCCACTGACTACGACAGCCTGAAACACAAGCCCCGGCCCTCCCACGGTGACTACACCGCTGCGGTCCGCGCCCTGGGCTGCAACGATCCCCGGGGCGGCGGCCATACCTCCGGGCGGCTTACCGCGCCGCTGACCGTGGCCGGCGCGCTGGCGATCACGTACCTGAAGACGGTCCATATCGCCGTTCACGCGGAGGTCCTGGATGAGGAGGCTCTGCGGGCACGCGCTGCCGCTGCCAAAGCGGACGGCGACAGTGTGGGCGGCGTGATCCGCTGCACCGTCAGCGGTCTGCCTGCCGGTTTGGGCGGCCCTGACTGGCGGGATACCGTGGAGGGCACCATCGCCCGCCATGTGTTTGCCATTCCCGCTGTCAAGGCCATCGGCTTCGGCGCGGGGGAGACCTTCGCCCAGATGCGCGGCAGTGCGGCCAACGACCCGTTTACGGTGGTCCATGGCGCTGTTCGCACAGTGAGCAATCATTCCGGCGGCGTCAACGCCGGCATTACCAACGGTATGGACGTGGTGTTCGATGTGACGTTCCGCCCCACGCCGTCTATCGCTAAGGAACAGCGGACCGTGGACCTGACTACCATGACGGAGACGACTATCTCCGTCCCCGGTCGCCATGACGCCTGCATCGCGCTCCGCGCCGCCCCGGCGGTAGAGTCCGCCGCCGCCCTGGCGGTGTGCCAGCTGCTGCCGGACGTTCCCTCCGACCTGAACGGCCTGCGTCAACGGCTGGACGAGACGGACGCGGCGATCCTGGAACTGTTTGACCGCCGTCAGCGGCTGTCTGCCGCCATCGGCGCGTATAAGAGCGCCCACGGTCTGCCGGTCCGGGATAAGGCCCGGGAGGCGGAAGTCCTCCGTACCCGGGGCGATATGCTGCCGGAGCGCCGCGATCAGGCGGAGCGCCTGATGACCCTGCTGATGGCGCTCTCCCGGGAGGAGCAGGCATGACGGGGCGGATCATCCTTATCGGTATGCCCGCCGGCGGCAAGACCACCATCGGCGCCGCCCTGTCCCGGGCGCTGTCCGTGCCCCTTTACGACGCGGACGCACTGACGGAGCAGACGGTGGGCCGTTCCATCCCTGAGATCTTCGCCGCGGAGGGCGAGGCTGCCTTCCGTGCCCTGGAGCGCCGGACGCTGGAAGCGCTCTGCACAGAGACGGAAATACCCTGCGTCATCGCCACCGGCGGTGGTGCGGTGTTGACGGAGCAGAACCGTGAGCTCCTGCGTCGAAGCGGCACGGTGTTCTGGCTGGACCGGACGGTGGATAATATTATGTCGACTGATTACGCCGCCGGACGTCCGCTGCTCGCCGGGGGAGAGGCGGCCCTGCGGGCCCTGTATGCCGTCCGCTGCCCGCTGTACGCGGCCTGCGCCCATTATCGGGTGCCTGACGGCACTGTTGACCAAATGAAGGACTTTATTCTGCGACTATGGAGGGATACGCCATGAAGCTGCTCATCCTCAACGGCCCCAACCTGAACCTGTTGGGCCAGCGGGAGCCGGACATCTACGGCAGACAGAGCTATGACGATTTATGTAAACTGATTTACGAGCACGCCGCCGCCGTGGGCTGCCAGGTGGAGCTGTTCCAGTCTAACCATGAGGGCACGCTTATCGACGCTATCCAGGCCTCCCGGGCCGGCTTCGGCGGCATCGTCATCAACCCTGGGGCCTACGCGCATTACAGCTACGCCATCTATGATGCTCTGCGCTGCGCCCCCGTCCCGGCGGTGGAGGTGCATATTTCCGATATCAACGCCCGCGAGCCCTTCCGGGCCGTGTCCGTCACCGCGCCGGCCTGCGTTAGAGTCATCACCGGCCACGGACTTGCCGGCTATCTCGAAGCCATGGACTATCTGCTCCAACACACCAATAACACTGCGGCTGCGCCCACCTGCGGCTGCACTGGGGAGGCATTTGTATGACCAACAAAAAGCTCTATCTTATCGGCGACCCCGTGGATCATAGCCTTTCGCCGCTGCTCCACGGCGCCATGATCGCCCAGACCGGCGCACACTACACCTATGAAGTCCGCCGCGTTCAGCCCCGCGATCTGGCCGACTTCGTGGCCGAGGCCAAGGCCGGCGGCTGTGCCGGGTTCAACGTCACCATGCCCCACAAGGAGGCTATCCTGCCCCTGCTGGACGAGCTGAGCCCTGCGGCGGCCGCCTGCGGTGCGGTGAACACCGTCTGCATCAAAAACGGCCGTGCCATCGGCTATAACACTGACGGCCGGGGATTTGTGGACAGCCTGCGCGCCCGCGGCCTGGAGCCGGAGGGCAAGACCGTGCTGCTGCTGGGTACCGGCGGCGCCGGAGACGCCATCTGTGATGCGCTGGTCGGCGCCGGTGTTAAAAAGATATTTGTCACCAACCGCAGCGTCTATCCGGCCCAGGATCTGGCCGCGCGTTACCCGGATAAGGCGCAGTTCATCTACTTCGGCATTTTCCCCGTCCGCCGCGCCATGGCCGAGAGCGACCTGTTCATCAACGCCACCTCTCTGGGCATGGCCGGCATGAAGGAGTTTTCCGACCTGGGCTTCCTGCGTGACGCCCCGGCGGGCGTCACCGTCTACGATCTGGTCTATAATCCCCGGCAGACCATGCTGCTGCGCGAGGCCGAAAAGCGCGGCCTGCCCACCGTGTCCGGCATCGACCTGCTGCTCTACCAGGCGGCCCGTGCCTTCAAGATGTTCACCGGCAAGGACGTGGATATGCCCGCCTTGTTCTCGGCACTGGAGGGCAAGCTGGACTGAGGTTGACACCCGTCCCGCGCGGTTATATAATACCCGAAGGCTTTTCACCTTTTCTTTGAGGTATTTTCTATGAACTTTCGATTGCTCTCACACACAATGGGCTACATCCTGTGGGTCGAGGCAGGCTTCCTGCTGCTGCCGGCACTGACGGCCTGTATTTATGCCGAGACCTGCTGGCAGCAGTTTCTGCTGACGGCGCTGCTCTGTGCCGCGGCGGGCACGGTGCTGCATCTGATCCCGGTGAAAAAGGCACAGATGCACAGCCGCGACGGGTTCGTGGCCGTGGCGCTCAGCTGGGTGCTGCTGTCCCTGTTCGGGGCGCTGCCCTATGTGTTCACCGGCGTTCTGGACAGCTATATCGACGCCCTGTTCGAGACGGTCTCCGGCCTGACCACCACCGGCTCGTCCACCTTCACCGCTGTGTCCCATCTGCCCCGCAGCGTGCTGCTGTGGCGCTCGCTGACCCAGTGGATGGGCGGCATGGGTGTGCTGGTGCTGTTCCTGGCGCTGACGCCCCGCATGGGCGAGGGCGCAGTGTTCCTCATGCGCGCCGAAAGCCCCGGCCCCATCAAGTCCAAGCTGGTGCCCAAGGTGGGCGGCACCGCCAAGATACTCTATCTGATCTATGTGGTGCTGACCCTCTGCGAGGTGCTGGCCCTGCGTCTGGCGGGCGAGAGCTGGTTCTCCGCCGTCTGCCACAGCTTTACCACCATGGCCACCGGCGGCTTCTCGATTTATGATACCTCCCTAGCGGGCGCGTCCAAGGCGGTCATGTGGATCGTCACGGTGTTCTCCTTCCTGGCGGGCGTGAATTTCTCCCTGATGTTTTTGGCCGTTCGCGGCAAGCTGAAGGAGGTGCTCCGCAGCGAGGAGCTGCGGATCTACGTCGGTATCGTGGCGGCGGCCACGCTGCTACTGTGCATCAATCTGCGGGTGCAGGCGGGAATCCCCTTCGGGGATTCCATCACCGACGCCGCCTTCCAGACTGTTACCATCATCACCACCACGGGCTTTGCCACCGTGGATTTCTCCCTGTGGCCTACCTTCTGCCGCATGGCGCTGGTGATGCTGATGTTCATCGGCGCCTGCGCCGGCTCCACCTCCGGAGGCATTAAGATATCCCGCGTCGCCATTCTCTGCAAGAGCCTGAAGCGGGAGCTGAAGCGGCTGGCGCACCCCCACCATGTCAGCGTGCTGAAGGTGGACGGACAGGCCGTGGAGGAGCGGGTCGTCTCCTCCGCCGGCGCGTTTATCGCGGCATACCTGCTGGTGTTGCTGGCGGGCGCACTGGTGGTCAGCTGGGACAACTACGGCTTCCAGGAGTCCTTCGCCGCGTCACTGACCTGTATCAGCAATGTGGGCCCCGGCCTGGGCATCCTCGGCCCCATGGAGAATTTCTCCATCCTCTCGCCCCTGAGCAAGCTGGTGCTGTCGCTGGAGATGCTCATGGGCCGTCTGGAGCTGATGCCCCTGCTGGCGCTGTTCCTGGGCAGCACCTGGCGTGACTGACGCAAAAAAAGCACCCCGCGGGGTGCTTTTGTCATTTCTGTGCCGTGCAGTATGCCTCATATTTTTCCTGGAGCCAGGCCTTCAGCGCCTCCACGCCCGCCTCGTCCCAGGTGAAATCCCGTTCCTCCTTGTCCTGCGCCAGCTCGTAGCACACATTGCTGTATACAGCGGTGTGCAGGATTCCCGCGTCCTTATCCCCATCGAAGCGGTAGCGGAACTCCCCGATGGAGCCGGTGTATATGAACGCCCGATTGAACCAGTTGGGCGTCAATTCTGCGAATTGTGGGTGCATGACGGTCGCTCCTTTCGTTTATCATAGGGATGATACCACAAAACCGACGGACTGTACAGGCAAAAATTTGCCGCGGCTCGCCGAAGGACTTGAAAACAGACCAAACGTATGGTACAATATGCCTGCATATTCAGGGGCACCGCCCCTTGACAAAGTGAGGGAATAGCGTATGAAAAACGCAGTCAAACGTATCGGCGTGCTGACCAGCGGCGGCGACGCCCCCGGCATGAACGCCTGCATCCGCGCCGTGGTCCGCAGCGCCAACGCCCGGGGCATCGAGTGCGTGGGCATCCGCCGCGGCTATCAGGGCCTGATCTCCGGCGACATCGTCGAGATGGACAACGCCAGCGTCAGCCGCATCATCAACCGCGGCGGCACCATCCTGTACTCCGCCCGCTGTGACGAGTTCCGCACCAAGGAGGGGCAGGAGAAGGCCTACGCCACCTGCAAGCTCATCGGTCTGGACGGCCTGGTGGCCATCGGCGGCGATGGCACGTTCCGCGGCGCGCAGGACCTGTCCAAGTTCGGCGTTTCCGTGGTGGGTATCCCCGGCACCATCGACAACGACATCGTCTGCACCGACTACACCATCGGCTTCGACACCGCGGCCAACACCGCCGTGGAGTGTATGGACAAGCTCCGCGACACCATGCAGTCCCACGAGCGCTGCTCCGTGGTGGAGGTCATGGGCCACCGCGCCGGTTATCTGGCGCTGTATGTGGGCGTGGCCATCGGCGCCACCGCCGTGCTGGTGCCCGAGCGCCCCTACGACTTTGAAAAGCACGTGGCTGAGAAGATCCGCCGCGCCCGCATCAGCGGCAAAACCAACTTTATGATCGTGGTGGCTGAGGGCGCCGCCAGCGGCATGGCCGTGGGCGAGCAGATCAAAAAGGAGCTGGGGCTGGACCCCCGCGTCACCATTCTGGGCCACATCCAGCGGGGCGGCAGCCCCACCGCCAAGGACCGCGTCACCGCCACCCGCATGGGCTACGAGGCGGTGCAGCTGCTGGCGGAGGGCAAGACCAACCGCATCGTCTGCGCCAAGGGCGACCGGATCAGCAACGTGGACATTGATGAGGGCCTGGCCATGACCAAGACCCTGAACCACGAGGAGTTCGAGGTCATGACCGTCATGACCGGAAGATAAGGAAAAGAGCAAAAAAGAGACGCGCCGCAGCGCGTCTCTTTCTGTTTACTCAGCGTTGACTGGATATTGGTTGATAAGTCAACAATAGGAAATGTTCGGATTATGGTCGAACGGTCTTTGAAGTTTGTCGAGGAGTATGGTCCGATAATTTTGGAGGGATTCACATTCGAGGGCGGATATACCGATATAGTGCAGGCAGGCGATGGAGATTTCATTACGGAGGATACTTTGTGGGACTTTAAGGTTACTTCTGCATCAATAACGACGAGACACACCTTGCAGTTGCTTATGTACTGGAGGATGGGGCTTCGCTCTGTACATCCGGAGTTTGAAAAAATTGAATACCTTGGGATATATAATCCGCGTTTGAACCGGGTTTATAGATTATTCGTGAAAGATGTACCCGAAGAGGTGATACATACGGTGGAAAGAGATATTATTGGCTATGCGGATTAAAGCCCAAGAGAACGAAAAGAGGCAGGACCATTCCTGCCTCTTCCCTTATTCCATCTCCGGCCGTTCGTCGCCCATGAAGAACACCGCCACGGTGCCCTGTCCGGCATGGCTGCCGATGATGGTGCCGATGTCGCACAGGCGTACCTTTCCCTTCAGCTTCGGGAAACGGTCCTCCACGGCGTCCATGACCAGCCGGGCGTCCTCCGGGCACTGGCTGTGGCAGATAAAGCACTTGCCGTCATAGTCCCGGCCGCCCTGGGCGTGCTGCTCCATGGTGTCTACCGTAGTCTCCACGGCTTTTTTCTTGCCCCGCACCTTGCTGTATGCCTTGATGGCGCCCTTGTCGTCCAGCCGCATGATGGGGCAGATGTTCAGCACCGTGGCTACCGTGGCCGCCGCGCCGGATACCCGGCCTGTCCGCCGGAACTGGGTCATATCGCTGGAAAAGAACTGGTGATGCACCTTGTTCCGGTTGTCCAGCACCCACTGGGCCACGGTGTCGATGTCCTCACCCGCGTCCCGCATATCGGCGGCGTAGTCCACCAGCAGGCCGTAGCCGCTGGAGGAACACAGGGAGTCGATGACGATCAGCTTCTGCCCGGGGTACTTGTCCTTCAGCTCTGCTGCCGCCAGATAGGCGTTGTTCACCGAGCAGGACTGCCCGGACGTGAACGCGATGTGCAGCACGTCGCCGCCCTTCTGCAGCAGGCGCTCAAAGAAGTCCATATACCCCGCTACGTTGATCTGGCTGGTCTGGGGCAGCTTGCCCGCCTTCAGAAAGCCGTAAAACCGGGGCAGCGCCGCCGGATCGCGGCCCATATCGTCGTCATAGGTCTGCCCGTCCACCACATAGGTGTAAAACAGCACGGGGATGTCCCGGCTCTCCATATATGAATAAGGCAGGTCCACCGTGGAGCAGCAGCTCAGTGTAAATTTCCGTTCCATTATTTCTCCTTTTTACTCCTTTGTTCTGCTGTGTCTGCGGCAGGGAAGGGGGCACGCAGAACGCCCATTTGTAATACAGTATATTATATGGCCCTGCCTGTTTTTGTCAATATGCGCTTTTCACGGATTGCAAAAACCGATGGGATACGCTATAATAACCACCTGACTACAATACAGGGAGCGATCCGTTATGATACTCGTACTGCAAAAGAACACCCCGGAGCCTGCCATCCGCCAGCTGCTGGCCCAGCTGGCTCTGCAAAACGTCAAGGGCGGCTGCGTAGCGGGGGAGACATCCCTCCTCCTGCCCCTGGTGGGGGAGACGTGGCGGCTGGACCCCGCCGCGCTTCAGGCCCTGCCCTATGTGCAGGAGGCCCGCCGCCTGACCCCGGCCTATCACCTGGCCGCCCGGAGCACTCATCCGGAGAATACCGTGGTGCCGGTGGGCGATGTCCGCGTGGGCGCGGATTTCTGCCTGATCGCAGGGCCCTGTGCCGTGGAGTCCGCATACCAGATACAGACCGTCGCCGCCGCCGTAAAGGCCGCCGGGGCCGTCATGCTCCGCGGAGGCGCCTTCAAGCCCCGCACCTCGCCCTACACCTTCCAGGGTCTGGGCGAGCAGGGCGCGGCGCTGCTGGTACAGGCCGGCCGTGATACGGGCCTGCCCACCGTTACCGAGATCACCGATCCCGCCCAGCTGGACACGCTGGCCGATGTGGACGTGCTGCAGGTGGGTGCGCGCAATATGCAGAACTTCGCCCTGCTGAAGGCTCTCGGCCGCACCCGCAAGCCCATCCTGCTCAAGCGCGGCACCTCCGCCACGGTGGAGGTGCTGCTGCTGTCCGCGGAGTATATCCTGTCCGGCGGCAATACGCAGGTCATTCTCTGCGAGCGTGGTATCCGCAGCGGCCTGACCCCCGCCCGCGCCGCCCTGGATGTGTCCGCCGTTCCGGTGCTGAAGCGCCTGACCCATCTGCCGGTCATTGTGGACCCCAGCCACGCCGCGGGCCGCGCCGATCTGGTGGAGCCGCTGGCGCTGGCCGCCGTGGCCGCCGGGGCCGACGGACTGTTGGTGGAGGTCCATGACCGTCCCGCCACCGCCCTGTCCGACGGCGCCCAGTCCCTTACCCCCGCCGCCTTCGCCCAGCTGGCCCAAAAGGTCCGCTGCCTCCGCGAAGCCCTGCAATAAGCAAAAACGACCGCCTCGGCGGTCGTTTTTTACATCCAGCAGCCCAAGGCCTTTTTCCACGGCCGGTACAGCCCGTAGCCGATCAGCCCGCCGGCAGTGTTGCAGATCAGGTCGGTGATGTCCGACATCCGTGCTGTGGGCAGCAGAGGCTGGACCAGCTCGATGCACAGGCTCAGCAGAAACGCTGCCCCCACCGTACGGAACACCCCTGCCTTTCCCCGGCGCACCACCGGCCACAGAATGCCGAAGGGCACCGTCATCAGCACGTTTAGAAAGACCTGCCGCTCTGCGTTGCCGTATCCCAGCCGCAGGTCACGGAACGGCTCCAGTACCATGGGCGCGTAGGCATGGTGTATTCCCAGCATGGAGAGCACCGGCAGAACCGTCACCCACAGCACGCCCAGCATATACACGCTGAACACCGTGTACACCAGCACCCGCCGCCGCCCTTGCTTTTTCCACCGGCCCAGCAGCAGGAGATACAGCCCCAGCAGCACGATCAGGTCCGGCGCGTACTTGGGCAGCGCCCGTATGAAAATGTCCGCCATGACCGCACCTCCCATCAGTATAGTATGCCCTATTATGCCCGCCTGTCCCGTGAAAGTCAACCCGGTTAAGCAAATCATAAAGAACCCCCCGCCGTCAGGCGGGGGGCGTGAGGGGGCGCAGGTGCGCGGCGAGGAGGACAGCTTTGAAAAATCTCCGATCTTCAGCATGGGGGCACCTCCATCGTCTTTCCTTGAGCTCGTACCTATCCTATACCCTTCCACCATGGCAGAGTCAATAGGGGATATGAAAAAATTTTCCCCGCCCGCAGGCGGGGAAAATGTATGTCATTCCGCCGGGATCCGCACGGTGAATATGCTGCCCTGCCCGGGCACGCTCTCCACCTCCGCCGTACCGCCGTGGAGCCGTGCAATCTGGCGTACCATGTACAGCCCCAGCCCGGTGCCCTCGCCGCCGCTGCGGGCCGCGTCCACCTGATAGAAGCGCTGCCATATCTTCTCCTGCTGGTCCGGCGGGATGCCCGCGCCATCGTCGCTGACGGACAGCACGGCGCAGCTGCCCGTCCGGCGGACGGTCACACGGACGTGTCCGCCGCCGCTGCCGTATCGGAAGGCGTTGGAAATGAGATTGTTCAGCAGCCGGGTCATCAGTATCACGTCCATCCGTGCCTCCACGCTCTCCGGCGCGTCGCAGGTCAGGACCACGCCCTCCGGCGCGATCATTTTCTGCTGCTCGCATACCGCCTCCGCCAGCGCTGCCAGGTCGCCGCGCTCCATGCAGGTCTTCTGGGTGCCCTGTTCCAGCCGCGTGATATGCAGCAGCTGCCCGATGAGCCGGGACATCTGCTCCGCCTGCCGATGAATGACCGTCATGCCCTCGACGTAGTCCTCTGTGGTCCCCGCTGTACGCTCCAGCGTCTCACATTCTGCCAGGATCACCGTCACCGGCGTCCGCAGCTCGTGGCTGGCGTCCGAGGTAAACTGCGCCTCCGCCTTAAAGGAGCGTTCCAGCCGGTCAAACATATCGTCAAAGGTCCCCGCCAGCCGGTTGATCTCACTCCTGCCTCTGGGCAGGCCGATGCGCCGCGACAGGTCCTCGCCGCCGGAGATGCTCTCCGCCGCCGCGATGACCTTCTCCATAGGCTTGAAAGAGCTGCTGGAGATGAGCCAGCCGCCGCCCACGCTCAGCACCACCAGCGCCGGCAGCACCGACCACGCCAGCGGCACGATGACCTCCATCACGCTGCCCCGTGCCGCGCTGTCGATGGTGCCCCGTACCCACAGGCCGCTGCCGCCGATCTCCAGCCAGCAGTCGTACACCAGATACGTCCCGCCGCTGCTGCCGACGACGGTGTGCAGCGCGTTTTTCTCCTTCGGCGCGCCGTCCGATACCTCCGCCGGCGCCGTGCCGAACAGCCGCTGCCCGTCCTCGTCGAAGATCTCCGTGTACACCCCGTGGGCGTACTGCTCCACGTCGCTGAAATCCCAGTCTCCGTGGTCGAATTCCACATCATCGGCGTTCCGGTCCACCATGTACAGCAGCTCCGCCTCCGGCGGCCGCGTTACGGTGTTGCGGTTCATCAGCATCACGAACACCAGCATCAGTGCCGTGATGGCGATCATCAGCAGGGAGAACCACAGGGTCATCCGCCATTTGATGGATATGTTCCTCATGCATCCTCCTTCAGCACCCAGCCCATGCCCCGCACCGTGTGCAGCAGCTTGCGCTCCCCGGGCAGCTCCAGCTTCTTCCGCAGATAGCTGATGTATACGTCCACCACATTGGTGCCCCCGGCGTAGTCCAGGCTCCACAGGTTGTCCTCGATCTGCTGCCGGGACAGCACCACGCCCTTGCTGCGGATAAGGTATTCCAGCAGCGCATATTCCCTGGCGGACAGCTCCAGCGTCCGGCCGCCTCGCTTCGCCGTCCGCGCGGCGGTATCCACCGTCAGATCGGCCAGAGTGTAGACGTTGGTACTGCCGCTGCCTTTTTTCCGGGTCAGTACCCGCAGCCGCGCCAGCAGCTCGTCCATGGCAAAGGGCTTGATAAGATAGTCGTCCGCGCCCGCGTCCAGCCCGTCTACCCGGTCGGCTACGGCGTCCCGGGCTGTCAGCAGCAGCACCGGCAGGGCGCTGCCCCGGGCGCGCAGCGTCCGCAGCACCGTCAGCCCGTCCACTTTCGGCATCATGATGTCCAGCACCGCCGCGTCATAGGCGGCCGCGTCCAGATACGCCAGCGCCTCCGCGCCGTCCGGTACGCCGTCCACGGTATAGCCCGCCGCCGTTAGATTCTTTACCAGCATCCGCCGCAGCTCCGGCTGGTCCTCCGCGATAAGAATACGCATACGCCGTGCCCTCCTCCGCAAGCCACCGTCCGGCAGCAGAAAAAATATCCCGCCCGCCCATCGGCGGGCGGGACCTCTCGCTCACACCCAGTATACCAGAAAGTGTTTTCCCTGACAACCCTTACGCCGTCAGCATGGGCAGGTCGGCGGCGTCCACACCGCTGTACTTCCGGGTCAGATAGTCCTCGATATACGCCGCCTCCTCCACGGAGCGCAGGTCGGCGAAGCTCTCCAGATGCTTTTCATAGCTGGCGGACACGGTCAGCGTCTCGCCGCAGTGGATCAGCTTCAGCACCACGCCGTTGTCCAGGGTGCGGCTGCTCTCCAGCGCGTAGTTGACGGGGGAAGCCTTCTTGATGATGTGAAAACGTTTCATATTCTTTACCTCCTGAAACCGTATTGTATATGTAGATGGCCTTGTGTTGATGTGTTGTGTGCTTCCTTAGGATAGCCTTATCTTACGTCCGGTTTATTAGAGGAACATTAAAGAAATGAAAATAATTTTTGAACGTCCCGCCCTGCCGCTTTTCAAATCCCACCCGCGGTGGTACAATACCCATAACAGAAATTTTGCCGATAAGGAGGCATTCCCTATGAAAAAGTCTGTTCTCCGTTCCTACGCCCGTCTCATCGCCCGCACCGGCGTCAACATCCAGAAGGGGCAGGAGGTGTTCATCGCCGCCGACCTGGACCAGCCGGAGTTTGTGACCATGCTGGTGGACGAGTGCTATAAGTGTAGGGCCAAAAAGGTCGTGGTGGACTGGAACTACCAGCCTCTGCAGAAGCTCCACGTCCGCCACCGCAGCCTGACCACGCTCTCCAGAGTGGAGGACTACGAGTTGGCCCGCTGGCAGCACTATGTGGACACCATTCCCTGCCGCATCTATCTGCTCTCCGAGGACCCGGACGGCCTGAAGGGCATCGACCAGGAGAAGCTGGCCAAGAGCCAGCAGGCCAAATTCCCCATCATCAAGCCCTACCGCGACCAGATCGAGAACAAGTACCAGTGGTGCATCGCCGCCGTGCCCGGCGAGGCCTGGGCAAAAAAGTTGTTCCCCGACCTACGAAAGTCTCAGGCGGTGGAAAAGCTGTGGGAGGCCATCCTCTCTACCTCCCGCGCGCTGGAGGGCGATCCCCAGGCCAACTGGGCGGCCCACAACAAGGACATCCACGACCGCCGCGACTACCTGAACAGCCTGCACATCCGCCAGTTGCGCTACAGGAGCGCCACCGGTACCGACTTCACCGTGGGTATGATCCCCGAGGCCCATTTCTGCGGCGGCAGCGAGCGCAGCCTGCAGGGCATTGTCTTCAACCCCAATATCCCCTCCGAGGAGTGCTTCATCTCCCCCAAGCGGGGCGAGGCCGAGGGTATCGTCTACGCCACCAAGCCACTGAGCTATCAGGGGCAGCTCATCGACAAGTTCTGGATCCGCTTCCACGCGGGCAAGGCTGTGGAGTGGCACGCCGAGCAGAACAACGACCTGCTGACAAAGCTTATCACTATGGACGAGGGCAGCGCCTATCTGGGCGAGTGCGCCCTGGTGCCCTACGACAGTCCCATCCGCCAGTCCGGACTGCTGTTCTACAACACGCTGTTCGACGAAAACGCCGCCTGCCATCTGGCCCTGGGCATGGGCTTTGCCGACACCATTAACGACTTTGAGCACAAGACCTTGGCCGAGTGCCGCGCCCTGGGCGTCAATGACTCCATGATCCACGAGGACTTTATGATCGGCTCCGAGGATATGGACATCGACGCCGTCTGCGAAAACGGCGATGTGGTCCCCGTGTTCCGCCATGGCAACTGGGCCTTCTGAAACAACAAATATCCCCCGGCTGCCGCCGGGGGATATTTCTTTTCTGCTGATGCATATACTCTCCCAAAAGCAAAAGGGAGGAACGACCATGGCACAGATCGAGCCCATCACCTGGTTCCGTAATGCCCACCCGGAGCAGGGCAGCCTGCGGGTGCAGGTATCCGCCGCCCAGGGGATATTCCCCATCCCCGGCGCGTCCGTGGAGGTATACCGCGACTTCGGCGCGGTGCGGGAGACGTTCTACTCCGGCGTGACCGACAGCTCCGGCATTGCCGACAGGATACTGCTGCCGGCGCTGCCCGCGTCGCTGGGACTGTCGTCGGACACGGCGGGCATCAGCGGAACGGCCTATACCGTGGCGGTGAGCCACCCGGACTACCACTGTCCGGAGCACCAGCAGGTGCTGGTGTTTCCCTGCATCGAGTCCGTGCTGGCGGTGACGCTGCCGCCGCAGCGAGAGGAGGGCTGAGCCGTGCCCTATCCCGTTATTCCGGAGTACATCACCGTCCATCTGGGCGCGCCGGACGCCCCGGCGGAGAACGTCACCGTCACCTTTCCCCGCTATATCAAGGGCGTGGCCGCCAGCGAGATATACCCCACGTGGAACGAGAGCGCCATCCGCGCCAATGTGCTGGCGCAGATATCCGTGGCGCTGAACCGGGTCTATACGGAGTTCTACCGCAGCCGGGGCTACGATTTCGACATCACCAACAACACCCAGTACGACCAGGCCTTCTCCCCGGATAAGGAGACGTTCGAGAACATCAACGCCATCGTGGACGATATGTTCAACAACTACATCGTCCGCCGGGGTAACGTGGAGCCGCTGTACGCCCAGTTCTGCGATGGCGTGCGCACCCAGTGCCGGGGGCTGTCTCAGTGGGGCAGCCAGGAACTGGCCGCCCAGGGGAAAACACCCTATGAGATACTGCAATACTACTACGGGCAGGACATCGACCTGGTGGACAACGCCCCGGTGGGCGACAGCACGCCCTCCTATCCCGGACGGCCGCTGACCGTGGGCAGCGTGGGCGAGGACGTCCGCACCATCCAGCGGGAGCTGAACCGCATCCGCAAGAACTATCCCGCCATCCCCGCTATCGCCGAGACCGACGGCGTCTTCGGCGCGGACACCGCCGCCGCCGTCCGCGCCTTCCAGCGCATTTTCAATTTGACCCAGGACGGCATCGTGGGCAAGTCCACCTGGTACCGTATCAAGTCCATCTACAACGGCGTCAAGAGCCTCTCCGAGGTCACCAGCGAGGGCCTGACCATCTCCGAGGCCCAGCGGCAGTTCCCCAAGGTCCTCCGCCTGGGCGATACCGGCATCGGCGTCCAGGCCATCCGGTTCTATCTGGCGTTTCTGGGCTTCTTCCTGCCGGAGCTGCCGCCCATCCGCATCACTGACGTGTTCGACAACGAGCTGCGGGACGCGGTGCTGGCCTTCCAGAGCACCTATGGCCTGACGGTGGACGGCGTGGTGGGGCGGAACACATGGAACGCCATCCAGAACGTCTATGAGCAGACGCTCTACCAGCTGCCGCCGGAGTACCAGACCTTCGCCCGGCAGATATACCCCGGCCGCTTCCTGGTGGAGGGCGACACCGGCCCGGAGGTGACGCTGCTTCAGACCCAGCTGAACCGGCTGGCGCAGCGGGACAGCACCCTGCCTGCCGTCGCCGCGGACGGCATCTTCGGCCCCGCCACCGCCGCCGCGGTCCGCACCCTGCAAAACCGCCTGGGGTACAGTCCCACCGGCGCCGTCGGCCCGGTCCTTTGGTCCTACATCATCACCCAGGGTCAGGGCTACGGCGTGTTTTGAACAAAAAAAGAACCGCCCTCCGGCGGTTCTTTTCCGTCTTTCACACCATCCGGCAGCTCTCGCAGTCCTCGCAGGCGGGGAACTTACTCTTGTCGTAGGCGATGCCGTTCTTGTCGTAGTAGTCCTTCACCGCGGACTTCACGGCTTCCTCCGCCAGCACGGAGCAGTGCAGCTTGTGGGCGGGCAGACCGCCCAGCGCGTCCACGACCTCCTTGTTGGTCAGGGCCAGCGCGTCCTCGATGCGCTTGCCCTTGATCATCTCCGTGGCCATGGAGCTGGAGGCGATGGCGCTGCCGCAGCCGAACGTCTCAAACTTCACGTCCTCGATCTTGTCGTCCTTGATCTTCAGGTACATCTTCATGATGTCGCCGCACTTGGCGTTGCCCACCTCGCCTACGCCGTCGGCGTCGGCGATCTCGCCCACGTTCCGGGGGTGCAGGAAGTGGTCCATCACGGTATCGGTATACAAAGCCATAATCAACGCTCCTTTACATTACAGAATGAATGTCCGCTTGCCGGACTCCAGGTCCTTCCACATGGGGGACATATCCCGCAGATACGCCACGATGCCGGGTACCTTCTCCAGAATATAGTCCACCTGCGCCTCTGTGGTGTCGTGGCACAGGCTCAGCCGCAGGGAGCCGTGGGCTACCTCATGGGGACGGCCGATGGCCAGCAGCACATGGCTGGGGTCCAGGGACCCGCTGGTGCAGGCGCTGCCCGAGCTGGCGCAGATACCCGCCTGATCCAGCAGAAGCAGCAGGCTCTCGCCCTCGATGCCCTCGAAGCAGAAGTTCACGTTGGTGGGCAGCCGGTGCACCGGGTCGCCGTTCAGCGCGCTGTGGGGGATCTTACTCAGTCCCGCGATCAGCTTGTCCCGCAGCTTTGTCAGCCGGGCGGTGTCCTCATCGATGTGCCCGCAGGACTCCTCCAGCGCCGCCGCCAGACCCATGATGCCCGGGATATTCTCCGTGCCGGCCCGCTTGCCGCGTTCCTGCGCGCCGCCCTCGATGATATTGGTCAGGGGGATACCCTGCCGGGCGTACAGCACGCCCACACCCTTGGGGCCGTGGAACTTGTGGCCGGACAGGGACAGCATGTCGATGTTCTGCTCCTTCACGTTGATGTGCAGGTGGCCCGCCGCCTGCACCGCGTCGGTGTGGAACAGCACGCCCTTCTCGTGGCACACCTTGCCGATCTCCGGGATGGGCAGGATAGAGCCGATCTCGTTGTTGGCGTACATGATGGTCACCAGACAAGTGTCCTCCCGGATGGCCTCCGCCACCTGCTGGGGGGTGATGGTGCCTGTGGGACCCACGTCCAGCAGCGTCACCTCAAAGCCCTCTTTTTCCAGCTTCTTCAGCGTGTGCAGCACCGCGTGGTGCTCGAAGGCGGTGGAGATGATGTGCTTCTTGCCCTTTCGCTCACCGATGTGGGCGGCGGAGACAATGGCCTGATTGTCGGCCTCGCTGCCGCCGGAGGTAAACGTGATCTCCTTAAAGCTGCACCCGAGACAGTCCGCTACCCGCCGCCGTGCGTCCGCCAGCGCCTCCGCGGCCTGCTGGCCCACGGTGTGCAGGCTGGAGGGGTTGCCGTAAAACTGCTGGAAATAGGGCGTCATAGCCGCCACGGCCTTGTCGCTCATCCGCGTGGTGGCCGCATTATCTGCATAGACCTGCATAGGATCACTCCTTTAACATATCTTTTTTGTAGGTAAGAAAAGCCTACCACATAAACCCTACAATGTCAATAGGTTTTACCAAGAAAATCTGCCTTCTTGCGTCCCTGTCATTGCGAGACCAGTCCGCAGACTGGCCGTGGCAATCCGTCCCCCGCGCCCGCAGGCGCGGAACCCCCATGCCTTCTCCTCGAGGGGAAGGTGCCCCGCAGGGGCGGATGAGGTGTCGCGCGCCCCGCGCGCTTCCCCCCTCCCATTTCCCCCCAATTCCTCCCCCTATTTGCCCCAAAACCGGAAAAACCGGCATATTTTACAAAACCCTCTGGACAACCACGGAAATTGTGGTATAATCAACTCATCCGCAGGAGTACTCCTGCTTTGGCGTTTTAACAAGCTTAAAACGAAGCAGACTGCGGAAATATCAAAATCATTGGGGAGTGTTAACAATGAAAAAGGTATTAGCAACCATTCTGGCTCTGGTCATGGCCATAGGGCTGTGCAGCGTCAGCTGGGCGGATGACCCTGTCACATTGAAGGTCGATCCAAGTGTAAGCTACACAACGGCACCGGCACGCGCAGCGGACGCAACCTATAAGACGATAGCAGAGGCTATCACTGCGGCGCAGGCCGGGGATACTATCGCGCTTGTGAATGACTTAACTGTGGATGGCGACAGCTATACCGAAGTTAAAAAGGCGCTCACAATCGATTTCGGCGGATGCACGATGACGGTAGCGGCTGGCGGCGGATTCGATGTATATAATAGCGATCTGACGCTGAAAAACGGAACGCTGGAGTGCCTGAAGTGGGCCGCGTGGGTGCAGAGCGGCGCGAAGCTGACGGTTGCCGCGGACATGGTTATCAATGCCACCAGCACGGATGCGAATAAGGGCGGTATTACCGTTCAGAACACAGGGTCCGAGGTCACCGTGTACGGTAAGGTGACGGCTGCCGGCGGTGCGGCGATTTCCGGTATTGGCAATGCTTCCGATGGCGGCGTTACCATCAATATCGAGGACGGTGCGGTGGTCACGAACACGAACGACGGCGGTCTGGGCATTTACTATCCGAACACCAGCAACCTGAACATCAAGGGCGGCACTATTACCGGTGCGACCGGCATCTACGTGAAGTGTGGCAGTGTGTCTGTTACCGGTGGTACGATCGTGGGTAATGGTGCTAAGGCGGACTATGCGTACTATGGAAATGGCGGCAATCCTACGGGCGAAGCCCTGGTCATTGACAAGTGCAACTATCCCGGCGGTGATCCCGCTGTGAGCATTACTGGCGGCACATTCAGCAGCACGAATGCAAATGCCGTTGGCAGCTATGTTGGCAATAATGCAACGGGTGTTGTGACCGGTTTCATCACCGGCGGCACCTTCTCCAGCGATGTGGACGCCTATGTTGCGGCCGACAAGATCGTCCAGAAGGACGGCGGCGCTTATAAGGTCGTAGCGGACGGCGCTATCACCAGCGGCACCTATACCAGTCAGCCTACTGTGCCTTCCGGATATAAGGCGACGAAGAATGATGATGGTACCTGGACGGTAACCAAGATCTCCTATTACTACTACCCCTCCACCAGCGATACCACCACGTCTACCACCACCAAGGGCTCTCCCAAGACCTTCGACGCGGGCATTGCTCTGTATGTCGGCATGGCGCTGACCTCCGCCGCCGGCGTGGCGTTTGTGGGCAAAAAGCGCGAGGACTGACACCGTTTCCTGCGGTGTCTTACCCCGGCGCCGCGCGAAATAAAAAAGGCACCCCGTCAGGGGTGCCTTTTTTGTTTACTCAGCAGGGGAGGGGACGTCCTCTATCTCCGGCTCCGTCCATTCCACCATGGTGGCCACGCATCGGTTGATGCTCTTGCCTTCGCCGTAGAACTTGCGCTCATAGTCGGTCATCACGCCCACCGGCCCGTCCGCGTGCAGATCCCGCGTCACCTCCGACAGCGCGAACCCGAACTGCGGTATTTCCTCCAGCGACCACTCAAACAGCTTGTCGTTGTCGGTCTTGAAGTGGATCTGTCCTCCCTCGGCCAGCACCTGCCGATACTTTTTAAGAAAGTTCCCGTGGGTCAGCCGCCGCTTTTTCTGGTTGCTCTTGGGCCACGGGTCGCAGAAGTTGATGTACAGCCGGTCGATCTCCCCATCGGCGAACATATCCGGCAGCAGCGCAGCGTCCCCGTCTACGAACCATACGTTCCGCAGCGCCGCGTCCCGCGCCTTCTCCATGGCCACCACCATGGCGTCCGGCACCTTCTCCACGGCGATCAGCAGCACCTCCGGCTCTGCCGCCGCGGTCCCCACGGTGAAGCCGCCCTTGCCGCAGCCCAGCTCCACCCGCAGCTCCCGTGCCTCCGGCATCAGCTCCCGCCAGCGCCCCCGCAGGGCGAACGGGTCCCGGATCAGGTACGCGCCGCAGGCTTCCATCCGGGGCGCCAGATTTTTTTTCTTCCGCATCCGC
The DNA here is from genome assembly GCF_049060325.1 of Vescimonas sanitatis. Classification (NCBI taxonomy): domain Bacteria; kingdom Bacillati; phylum Bacillota; class Clostridia; order Eubacteriales; family Oscillospiraceae; genus Vescimonas; species Vescimonas sanitatis. The sequence continues at coordinate 122,094 of NZ_JBMGPW010000009.1, forward strand.
ATATACGTGATTCCTCACTGTTTTTCTAAAGTAAAGTGGTGTTATCGCGCCTTTTTCAGTGCGCTGATGTCCTGCGAATGGAGACGAACCACGGTCTTCAGCATATCCACATCGGTCTCCACGGCCTCCACGCGCTCCACAGGGGCAGATCGCGCCAGCAGTGTGTCGTTCCCCTCCGCCAGCAGCCGAAGCTGCGGCAGGACCATGTTCTCCTGTGTCAGTTCCACCCGCCGTAGGCGTTCATCCATCCGGCTCATCTGCTCCTTGAGTGCAGCCAGCTCTTTCTTTGTCTCCGCAGATTCCTGCTTCAGCCCGGAGACGTCCTCCACCAGCTGCTCCAGCAGCCCTAAGATCTTTTCCTCGTTCTGCATGGCGATTCCTCCCTTTTACACGTGGCCCCATCATAGCACGAAATTCTTCCGCGCACAAGTATCATTTTCCGCGCCGCCTCATTTTCCGCTGATCACCGCCTCTCCGCCGCCTCCGCCCCGCAAAAGTGTGCAAATTCCGGTGTCCACTTTTGTGGAAACCGCTAAAAAAGCAAAAAGCCGGTGGGTTGGACTTGATAAATTTCTAACGGGCCACTATAATGTGATATGTATGAGGAGGCGTATGCCCACCCGCCGGCCATGTGCCGTTTCCGGGCGCTGCGCTCACGGAAAGGAACCATAAGGAGGAACTTGATATGACCAACATTCTGCTGGAAAAGAAGGGCCTCATCGCCGTGGCGACCATCAACCGTCCCAAGGCGCTGAACGCGCTGAATTCCGAGGTCCTGACCGACCTGGACGAGTTGGTGTCCACCGTAAAGGCGGACGCGGATATCCGCGCTCTGGTCATCACCGGCAGCGGTGAAAAGGCCTTCGTGGCCGGCGCCGACATCGGCGAGATGAGCACCCTGACCAAGGAGGGCGGCGAGGCCTTCGGCAAGCACGGCAACGATGTTTTCCGCGCCATCGAGACGCTGCCCATCCCCACCATCGCCGCGGTCAACGGCTTCGCCCTGGGCGGCGGCTGCGAGCTGAGCATGGCCTGCGATATCCGCATCTGCGCCGACACCGCGGTCTTCGGCCAGCCCGAGACCGGCCTGGGCATCACCCCCGGCTTCGGCGGCACCCAGCGTCTGGCCCGCCTGGTCAGCCCCGGCATGGCCAAGCAGCTGATCTATACCGCCAAGAATATCAAGGCTGACGAGGCCTACCGCATCGGCCTGGTCAACGCCGTCTATCCCCTGGACGAGCTGCTGCCCGCCGCCGAGAAGCTGGCCGAGACCATCGCCAAGAACGCGCCTATCGCCGTCCGCGCCTGCAAGCAGGCCATCAACGAGGGCCTTCAGGTGGACATGGACAAGGCCATCGTCATCGAGGAAAAGCTCTTCGGCAGCTGCTTCCAGTCTGCCGACCAGATCGAGGGTATGTCCGCCTTCCTGGAGAAGCGCAAGCACGAGCCCTATCAGAACAAGTAAGTTAATTGACAGGCACACCGCCTGATAATTAAGCAATTCATGTAAAAATTTAAGTAGGAGGAACTATCATGAAAGTAGCAGTATTCGGCGCCGGTACGATGGGCAGCGGCATTGCCCAGGTTTTCGCAGCGAAGGGCCACACCGCCCTGATGTATGCTTCCAGCACCGCCAGCGCACAGCGTCATAAGGACAAGCTGGCCGCCTCCCTGAACAAGAAGGTCGCCAAGGGCAAGATGACCCAGGAAGCCGCGGACGATATCATGAGCCGCGTTCTGGTCGAGGAGTTTGACGCTGCCGCCGATGCCGATCTGGTCATCGAGTGCGTGGCCGAGAACATGGCCGTCAAGAAGGAACTGCTGGGCAAGCTGGACGCCATCTGCAAGGACGAGACCATCTTCGCCTCCAACACCTCCTCTCTGTCCATCACCGAGATGGGCCAGGGCCTGAAGCATCACCTGATCGGTATGCACTTCTTCAACCCCGTGCCCGCCATGAAGCTGGTGGAGGTCATCGCCGGCGGCAACACCCCCGCCGACCTGGTGGACTATATCAAGAACCTGTCTGTGGAGATCGGCAAGACCCCCGTGGTGGTCAACGAGGCCCCCGGCTTTGTGGTCAATAAGATCCTGATCCCCTACTGCAACGAGGGCGTTTGCGTTCTGCAGGAAGGCGTTGCCTCCGCGGAAGATATCGATATTGCTATGCAGCTGGGCTGCAACCATCCCATGGGCCCCCTGCATCTGGGCGACCTCATCGGCTGGGACGTGGTGCTGAACATTATGGACGTGCTGTTCAACGAGACTCACGATAGCAAGTATCGCGCAAACGTGCTGATCCGGAAGATGGTTCGTGCGGGCAAATTGGGTATTAAGTCCGGCGAAGGCTTCTTCAACTACAACAAGTAAAATCAGAAAAAGGAGAAAAAAGTATGGATTTCCATCTGACGAAGGAACAGCTGCTCGTTCGCAAGATGTACCGCGATTTCGCGGAGAACGAGGTCAAGCCCCTGGCCGCTGAGATCGACGAGGAAGAGCGCTTCCCCATGGAGACCGTCGAGAAGATGGCCAAGCTGGGCATGATGGGCATTTACTTCCCCAAGGAGTACGGCGGCGCCGGCGCTGATGTGCTCTCCTACGCCATGTGCGTCGAGGAGCTGGCCAAGGTCTGCGGTACCACTGCTGTTATCGTTTCCGCCCACACCTCCCTGTGCGCCGCCCCCATCTTCGAGAACGGCACCGAGGAGCAGAAGATGAAGTATCTGCCCGACCTGTGCTCCGGCAAGAAGATCGGCGCTTTCGGCCTGACCGAGCCCGGCGCCGGCACCGATGCCCAGGGCCAGCAGACCACCGCCGTGCTGGACGAGTCCGGCGAGAACTACATTCTGAACGGCTCCAAGTGCTTCATCACCAACGGCAACGTAGCTGACACCTTCGTGGTCATCGCCGTCACCGGCAAGACCGTTGACAAGCGCGGCCGCAGCATGAAGGAGATCTCCGCGTTCATCGTGGAGAAGGACGACAAGGGCTTCTCTCAGGGCAAGCACGAGAAGAAGATGGGTATTCGCGGCAGCTCTACCTGCGACCTGATCTTCGAGGACTGCGTCATTCCCAAGGACCGTATGCTGGGTAAGAAGGGCGAGGGCTTCAAGATCGCCATGAAGACCCTGGACGGCGGCCGTATCGGTATCGCCTCTCAGGCCCTGGGCCTGGGCGAGGGCGCTGTCGAGGAAGCCATCAAGTACACCAAGGAGCGCGTTCAGTTCGGCAAGCGCATCTCCCAGTTCCAGAACACCCAGTTCCAGCTGGCTGAGATGCACACCCGTATGCAGGCCGCGCAGTTCCTGGTCTACTCCGCCGCTATGAAGAAGCAGAACCACGAGCCTTACTCCATGGACGCCGCCATGGCCAAGCTGTTCGCCGCCGAGGCCGCTTCCGATGTGACCCGCCGCGCCGTCCAGCTGTTCGGCGGTTACGGCTACACCCGTGAGTATCCCGTGGAGCGCATGATGCGTGATGCCAAGATCACCGAGATCTACGAGGGCACCAGCGAGGTCCAGCGCATGGTCATCGCCAGCAATCTGGGCGTGAAGTAAGGTAGGAGGTAAAAGGAAAATGAAAATTCTCGTAACTGTTAAGCAGGTCCCCGATACCTCCGGT
>NZ_JBMGPW010000010.1:0-120444 GCF_049060325.1 Vescimonas sanitatis
TGCAGGCAATCTTAGCCTTCTCCGTTCACTTCTTCATTGTTCGGTTTTGAAGGTGCAAACCTTCAATTGAATAGTTGGTGCTGATTAGGGCGAGGGTCCACCCGTTCCCATCCCGAACACGGAAGTTAAGCTCGCTTCTGCTGACAATACTTGGCTGGAGACGGCCCGGAAAGATAGGTAGCGCCAACACAAAGAACCACGACATCTGTCGTGGTTCTTTGCTTTTCTTCGACGAGGTCCCGCCGGTGGGAATGCTGCTGGCGGGGGCTTTTCTTGTGTGGGGGCGTTCGGCGTTTTGGATATTCAACGAAGTGAGCAATATCTATTTCTTTACAGTGCATATTTGGGTGTAGTATACTCTTTGTGGGCAATTCGTCCCTACACTTCACCTACGAAAGGGCGGGCATGTATACTATTTATTCCCGTGATTGATCTTATGAATATAATCCTTGCGTTTGATCATTCCTCCACTACTATTTTTGTCCCGGATGGATACGTCTCAGATGTTGAGCATCTTCGCGCATGTTTTTTTGATTGGCTATATGATAATCCTCAATACATGACATGCGATGAAAAGGGGCACGCTGTATGCGCCTATGACGCAATGGCATTTTTAGCTTATATCAATCAGGTCATCCTTCGCTCAAGTAATGAAAAGGCGTATGTGATTCCAGCGACACAAACGCGCGGTAAACTCTATCGTCTGGAATTCTGACATCGAAAATCCGAGCTATAGTCTTGTCCAGCATCCCTCCGCCAGCGCGCCGTATATCACCGGGCAGGGGAGGGTATACACAAGGGGCTGCAGCGCTGCGGTGGGATCCTCCAGCACATCCGCTTGGTTGATGAACAGTATGTCGAAGTTACCCTCCTTCGCCAGCACCCGGGCGGCAATGGCCGGGGTGATGACCGCCTCCGGGGAGACCTCCGCCAATGATGCGTACAGCTCCGGGCGGTGGGCGGCGTCCTGTATGGGCTGTCTCAGCGCGGAGGCACCGAATACGCAGACGGTGCGGTTTCGTTCCGGTGGCAGTACTGGTTCCCAGGCGGCGTGGGCCTTGGCGGGCAGGCGCTTGGAGCCGTCGGCCTCCACCAGCACAAAGTCCGCGGCGTACTGCCAGCCGGGGAAGTCCGGGGCGGTCAGTTTGCCCTCCGGGTTATAGGACCCGGCGCAGACGATGGGGCTGTGGGCAAAGCCATCACACAGCTCCGCTGCGGTGGCGGCGAAGGGACACCAGTCCGGGCGCATGATGTGGGTGGTGGTGGCCAGCAGCACCGTGCCGCGGTGGGATAGCTCCTGCGCCAGCACGCGCAGCAGGGAGGTCTTGCCGCCGCTGCCGATCACCGCGGTCAGGCCGGGACGAATCCCCAGCAGTTCCCATAATTCCATGCCTGTCACCACCTTTCATACCCATTGTACCACAGAAATTTCCCGCCGTAAACCTCTTGACAAGGGTTGCTTGTGGTGTTAAACTGTGAAAAGTAAGAAAAGTTATACCAATCCAACTGAAAGGAGCGAGAATGTGAGCAGAGATGAGCGCTACTTTATGAGCAGCGTCAAGATCGGCCCTAAGGGACAGATCGTTATCCCCAAGGAGGCGCGGGATATGTTCGGCCTGCAGCCGGGAGATACGCTGGTGCTGATGGCGGACAAGAAAAAGGGCCTGGCACTGCAGACCGTGGATAAGCTGAACCCGCTGATGAAGACGGTATTTAACAGTCTGCCCAGCGGGGAAGAGGAGGCGGAGGACGAATGAACGTACTGGAGGTACAGGGCCTGACCAAGCGCTACCCGGCGTTTACGCTGAATGGGGTGTCCTTTGACGTGCCGCAGGGCGCGGTGATGGGGTTTATCGGCCGCAACGGCGCAGGCAAGAGCACCACGCTGAAGTCCATTCTGGGTATGGTACACCCGGACGCGGGTGCGGTCAGGGTATTCGGCATGGACTACGCGGAGAATGAGCGCGCTATCCGGCGTGAGCTGGGCGTGGTGCTGGGGGGGATCGATTTTTACCCCAAAAAGAAGATAAAGACCATCACCGATGTGACCCGCCGATTTTACGATAATTGGGACGAGGAAAAATACCGCCACTATTTGGAGCTGTTCCATATTGATGAGAGCAAGCGGGTGGATCAGCTTTCCAGCGGTATGAAGGTCAAGTACATGATCGCCTTGGCGCTGAGCCACAATGCCCGGCTGCTGATACTGGACGAACCCACCAGCGGCCTTGACCCGGTGAGCCGCGACGAGCTGACGGAGCTGCTGCGCCGGGTGGTGGCGGATGGTACGCGCAGCGTGCTGTTCTCTACGCACATCACCTCCGATCTGGAGAAGTGTGCCAGCCATATCGCTTTTATCAAGGACGGCGAGCTGCAGTATACCGGATCGCTGGAGGATTTCCGCGGCCATTACAGGGACGTGGGCGCTACGCTGGAGGATATCATCGTGCACGTGGAAAGGAGGCCGCTGGATGAAGACGCTATTATATAAGCAGCTGCGGCTGGTGTGCCATCCCATGACGCCGGTATTCTGCCTGTTCGGCTTCATGGTCATCATTCCAAGCTACCCCTACACCGTCATCTTTTTCTATGTGATGCTGGGGCTGTTTTTCACCTTTCTGAATATGCGGGAGCAGAAGGATCTGTACTACACAGCGCTGCTGCCTGTTCCCAAACGGGACGCGGTGAAGGCCGGCTGTCTGTTCACGGCGCTGATCGAGCTGCTGTCGCTGGCGGTGCTGGTGCCCTGCGCCCTGCTGGCGGTCCGCTTGCAGCCGGGGAAGGACAACCTGGTAGGGCTGGATCCCAATCTGGCGCTGTTTGCCGCCGGGTTCCTGCTGTATGCGGTATTCAACGCTGTTTTTCTGCCGTCGTTTTACGCGAACGGCTACAAGGTGGGCGTGGCATTTGTCAAGGCGATCATCCCCACCACGCTGGCGATGATCGTATTTGAGGCGCTGCCCCACTTCCCGGGCCTGACATGGCTGGACGATCTGGACGCGGCCACCCAGGTGCGTCTGCTGCCCGTTCTGATCGGGAGTATCCTGATCTACGTGGGATGCATGGCGCTTACGTTCCGGAGGGCGGCGGCGCAGTATGAAAAAGTTGATCTGTGAAAGCAACGACCGGCTCACGCCGGTCGTTGCTTTATTAGATCATCCAGTAGGGAGGCTGAGGAGTTTGCCCCTCGGGTAGGGGAATGACCACGTCTGTCCGCACGTCGCCGTACAGCGTCTTGTGCTGCGCCATGATATTTTCCAACGGTTCGACAGTGCCACACAGCAGCGCCTGCCAGACCATGCCGCAGGTGGACATGATATAGGCGGGAGTGAACCCATTGCGAATATAAAACTGGATACGCCGCAGACGCAGTGCGTTTTCCGCGTCACTGCCTCCTGGCACAGGAAACTCCGCCTCCGCTACCAGAGGCCGTCCCTGCTGCTCCAGCCGCAAAAGCATATCACTGCCCAGCCCTTCGTTACGACGAGCGCGTGTGGTTCCCAGATAGTCCAGCAGTACCAGAGGTGTTGTCGCATTTTTCCACAGGGCGGCGTAACTCAGCAGCTCATCTTCGTCAAACAGTCCCCATACCTCGTAACGTCCTTCCTCCAGCAGACGGAGAATATCGGGCAGAGGCTTGCGTTCCTGCGGGACAAAAGCCTCGGATAGCTGGTCGTGATACCAGCGGGGGTATTCCTTTGCGGTTAACAGGCGAAAATCCATAGACGTTCCTCCTTCAGAAAATTCATAGACGTTCCTCCTTCAACAGCCGCTGCATATCCTCCGGCAGGGGCGCGGTCACATCGATGACCGCGCCGGTGAGGGGATGCGTCATCCGCAGGTGATAGCTGTGCAGCGCCGGGCGGGCGATCAGTGCCCGGTCCTCTGTGCCGTAGAGCCAATCGCCGGTCAGCGGATGGCCGATGGCGGCCATGTGGACCCGCAGCTGATGCGTGCGTCCGGTGGCAGGCGTCAGGCGCAGCAGCGCACGGCCCTGAGAGGCCGCCAGCACCTCATAGTGGGTGTGGGCGGGTTGACCCAGGGGGTCGGCCTGCCGCTTCAGCAGCGAGCTCTCAGCGCGTCCTATGGGCAGATCAATGTCGCCCTCTGCCGGGGAGGGGATGCCCTCGCACACGGCCCGGTACTCCCGCCGGAAATCGTCCGTGTGCAGCATGGCCATACATCGGGCATGGATGAAGCCGGTCTTTGCCACGGCCATAACGCCGGTAGTGCCGCGGTCCAGCCGGTTCACCGCATGGAAGCTCTCACTATGCAGATAGTGGGCCGCGGCGCCGGCAATGGTGGCTGTTTCCTCTGTCAGCGCCGCCGGATGCACGGCAATGCCGGCGGGCTTGTTGATAAGCAGCAGGTCCTCATCCTCGTACAGGATATCCAGAGGGAAGTCCACCGGCCGGATGTGTGGGTGTTCTCCCGGCAGATCGGATACGTCCGCCGCCAGCACATCTCCGGGGCACGGCACGAAGCGTACGGTAACGGGCGCGCCATTGACGGTGATGGCCTGCCGGAATTTCAACCGGCTGAGAAAGCTGCCGGAGATGCCCCACAGGCCATGCAGCAGCTGTTTTACAGGCTGACCAGCCTCCGCTTCAATGACGGTATGGGTCAGAACACGCATAGACGGCACCTCCTCTTGCTCTTGAATGAAATTAGTATAGCAGAATTTATGGGAATATGGTATACTAACTTCACAAAACGTGAAAGCGAGGGCTTTTTATGGCATCCAAGGTATACTTCGCCGACTTGCGGGCCGACGTGCATGAAAATCTCCAGCAGAAGCTGACCCGTCTGATGAAGACCGCCGGTATGGGCGATATCGACTTTCAGGATAAGTTCGTGGCCATCAAGCTGCACTTTGGCGAGCCGGGAAACCTGGCGTTCCTGCGTCCCAACTGGGCGCGGACCGTGGCGGATTTTGTGAAGATAAGGGGCGGTAAGCCATTCCTCACCGACTGCAACACCCTGTATGTGGGCGGGCGCAAGAACGCCCTGGATCACATGGACAGCGCCATGCTCAACGGCTTCAACCCCATGACCACAGGCTGCCAGATCATCATTGCCGACGGGCTGAAGGGCAGCGATGAGGTAGAGGTTCCCGTGGTCGGCGGCGAGTATGTGAAGAACGCCAAGATCGGCCGCGCCGTTATGGACGCCGATGTGTTTATCTCTCTGACTCATTTTAAGGGACATGAAGAGGCCGGCTTCGGCGGCTGCCTGAAAAATATCGGCATGGGCTGCGGCAGCCGTGCCGGCAAGATGGAACAGCACAATGCCGGCAAGCCCCATGTGGCGCAGAAGCACTGCATCGGCTGCGGCCAGTGCCGGAAGATATGCGCCCACGGCGCGCCCATCATCGAAAACGGCAAGGCCCATATCGACCACGACAAATGCGTGGGCTGCGGCCGCTGTATCGCAGTCTGTCCCAAGGACGCAGTGCGGATCGACTGGGACGAGACCACCACCAATCTGAACTGCAAGATCGCCGAATACACCAAGGCGGTGGTGGACGGACGACCCTGCTTCCACATCTCGCTGGTCATCGACGTGTCGCCCAACTGCGACTGCCATGCGGAGAACGATATGGCCATCGTGCCCAACGTGGGCATGTTTGCCTCCTTCGACCCGGTGGCGCTGGACATGGCCTGCGTGGACGCCGTCAACGCCCAGACACCCCTGCGGGGCTCCGCCGCCGATGACGCGCACGCCAAGGCCCATGTGCATGACCACTTTCAGCGGCTGCACCCGGACACCAACTGGCGCAGCTGTCTGGAGCACGGCGAGAAGATCGGCATCGGCACCCGGGAGTATGAGTTGATCAAGATATAAAAAGCGGAAAGCCACCCGTCAGGGTGGCTTTCCTTATGTATTTATTCCGCATCATCTGCGGACGTTTCCTCTGAGGCGTCCTCGTCCTCCGGGTCGTCGATGTGGGCGAACCACTCCCGGTAGCGGTGCATATCCTTGGCGAACAGCTGCCCGTTGCTGGGCGGTGTGTAGGTGATGGCGTTGGCCCCGGCGGCAATGGTGGACAGGATCGTCTCCTCCGTGGGACCGCCGGTGGCGATAACGGGCAGCTCCGGATAGCGGGCCCGTATCTCTGCCACGATGGCGGGCGTCCTGTCCGCACCAGAGACGTTCACAAAATCGATGCCCGCCGCCAGCTTGCTCTCCAGGTCCACTTTTTCCGACACCACCGTATAGACCACCGGGATCTCCACGGTGGCCTTGATGGCCCGGATGGTATCGTCGTCAATGAACGTGTTGCACACCACGCCGAAGGCGCCCTGGTGCTCAGCAAAAGCGGCGATGTGGGCCGAACGCTGGCCCTTGGTCAGACCGCCGCCTACGCCAACGAACACCGGCACATCGGACACGCCGATAATGGCCTGGGTAATGCCTGCCTGGGGCGTAAAGGGATATACGGCGATGACCGCATCGGCGTTGATGTTCTTAATGATGGCCACGTCGGTGCTGAATACAAGCGACTTGATACGCCGGCCGAATACGCGGATGCCGCTGCATTTGCTGATACAGTGGGGCACGGTCAACGCGTGCTTACGCAGGGTGCCCTCGTAAGTGGGGACATATTTCTTCACAGTTCCTTCCTTTCCAGCAATTAAGCATTTTCTCATTTGAGAACATTATAGCAGAAAAAGGACGCAGTGTAAAGGAAAACCATGCGGTTTTTAACAGATCGTTCACAATGACTATTGCGCGGGAAAGTGCAGAAGGCAGCGAGGGATCATGCCTTGGTGAGATAGGCGCGGCACTTGTCGTTGGCCGCCGCCGCTGTTTTTTCCTCGTCCACGGTGACGAGACGGCCCGCCCGGACAGTGACGCGGCCGTGTACCACCGTATAGTCCACGGCGCCCCGGACGCCCACGGTACCCAGCACAGAGCCGGCGTCCTGATCACAGCCTACCAGCTCCAGCCGGCGGCTGTCGATCATGAACAGATCGGCGCACTTGCCCACGGACAGCTGCCCGATGTCGTCCCGGCCCAGCAGCCGCGCACTGCCCCGGGTGGCCATTTTGAGGATGTCATAGCCGGTGGGAGCCTGACGGCTGGCGTGCAGCCGGTGCAGCAAGAAGGCTACCCGCAGTTCCTCCAGCAGGCTTGAGCCGTCGTTGCTGGCGCTGCCGTCCACCGCCAGTCCTACCGGCACACCCAGGGCCAGCATTTCCGGGATGCGGGCCACGCCGCTGGCGAGCTTCATGTTGCTGATGGGGCAGTGCGCCACGCCGGTGCCGGTCTGCGCCAGCAGCCGCAGCTCCTCGTCGTTGAAGTGGATGCCGTGGGCAAACCACACATCGTCACCCAGCCAGCCCAGCCGCGCCATGTATTCCAAAGGCCGGATGCCCTCACGCTGCAGCATGAAGTTCTCCTCGTCCTTCGTCTCGCACAGGTGGGTGTGCAGCCGAACGTGGTACTGTCGGGCCAGGATAGCGCTCTGACGCAGCAGCTCCGCCGACACGGAGAAAGGAGAGCAGGGGGCCAGTGCCACACGGCACATGGCGCCGTAGCTGTCATCGTGGTATTTCTCGATACAGCGGACGCTGTCTGCCATGATCTCGTCTACCGTCTGCACCACGCTATCCGGCGGCAGGCCGCCGTCCTTGACGCTCAGGTCCATGCTGCCGCGGCTCATGTAGAGGCGGATGCCCAGCTCCCGTGCGGCGCTGCGCTGTGCACCCAGCAGGTCGCCGCTGTGGGCGGGGAACACATAGTGGTGGTCAAAGCAGGTGGTGCAGCCGTGCTTCATCAGTTCGCCCATGCCGGTCAGGCTGGACAGGCGAATTACATCCTCATCCAGGTTTTTCCAGATCTCATACAGGGTCTTCAGCCAGTCAAACAGCTCCATATTCTGTACCTGTGGTAGATTGCGAGAGAATACCTGATAGAGGTGGTGATGGGTATTGACCAGGCCGGGGTAGCACAGCATATGGCTGCCGTCGATGACCTCGTCGGCGCTGATGTCCAGCGCCGTACCGATAGCCTTGATAAAGCCATCCTCACAGTAAAGGTCCGCGTTATGCAGTACGCGGTCTTCGTCGTCGCAGGTGACCAGCTGGTGAATGTTCTTAATGAGCAGGGTGGACACGGTAATTCCTCCTTATGGTGATAGATGGGTAGGAAAAAAGAGCAGGCCGCAAGCGGCCTACTCTTTTCATTATCAGGTCAGCGTTCCTCGCGGAAGTAGGAGAGACCGAGGGACGCAGGGGGCTGATCCTCCCGCTTTTTACGCAGGGACACGATGATCAGCACGATCAGAGTGATGACGTAGGGCAGCATCTTGTACAGCTCCTTGACAGCCATCTGTGCGCCGGTGGGCAGATAGATGTTCAGAATGTACAGACCACCAAACAGGATGGAGGCCAGAATACTGACATTGGGACGCCAGATGGTGAAGATGACCAGCGCGATGGCCAGCCAGCCGCGGTCACCGAAGGCGTTGTTGGACCACACGCCGTTGGCGTAGTCCATGACGTAGTACAGTCCGCCCAGGCCCGCGATCATGGAGCCGATGCAGGTGGCCAGATACTTGTACTTGGTGACGTTGATGCCGGCGGCGTCGGCGGTGGAGGCGCTCTCGCCCACGGCGCGCAGGTGCAGGCCGGGACGGGTGTGGTTCAGGAAGTAGGACGCGCCCAGAGCGATGATGATGGCCACATAGGCCAAAAAGCCGTAGGACAGGAACAGCTCTCCGAACCAGCCGGTGCTGTCGGCGCCGGGCAACGTGGTCTTGAAGTACAGACTGGTGTTGGCCAGGGCGATGGAGGGAACCTCGCTGTTGGTCAGCTTGATGAGGGAGCCGCCGAAGAAGTTGCCCACGCCCACGCCGAAGGTGGTCATGGCCAGACCGGTAACGTTCTGGTTGGCGCGGAGGGTGACGGTCAGGAAGCAGTAGAGCAGACCCATCAGCAGGGAGCCCAGCAGGGAGCACAGGATGGGGATCATGATGGCCAGAAAGCCGTTCAGCTGCCCGCCGGCGGCCTGCTCGTAGAAGAACGAGCCGATAACGCCGCTGATGCCGCCCACGTACATGATGCCGGGAATACCCAGGTTCAGGTTACCGGACTTCTCCGTGAGGATCTCGCCGGTGCTGCCGAACAGCAGGGGGATACCCTGCATGACCGCGCGGGGGAAGAAGGATACAAAGTCGAAGCCCATCCGTTACGCCTCCTTTTTGCTGCTCTTGCGCAGAGTGACCTTGTAGGTGATGAAGAACTCGGTAGCAATGATGAAGAACAGAATGATACCGGTCAGAATATCCGCGAAGGACTGGTTCAGGCTGAAGGCGGTGGAGATCTCGCCGGCACCGCGATCCATGGTCACCAGCAGCAGGGAGGCGGCGATCATGATGAAGGGGTTGAACTTGGACATCCAGGACACCATGACGGCGGTAAAGCCGCGGCTGTCCACGATGGTGGTGGTCAGGGTGTGGCTGATGCCGGCGGTCAGGATATATCCCATCAGGCCGCAGATAGCGCCGGAGAGTACCATGGTGCGGATGATCACGCGATCCACCTTGATACCGGCATAGCTGGCGGTGCGCTGGCTCTCGCCAACGACGGCGATCTCATAACCGTGCTTGCTGTATGTGAGATAGATATACATCATGCCGGTCAGCAGGGCGACCACCAGAATGGGGAGCAGCTGTGCCTGTCCGCCGATGCGGGGCAGCCAGCCGGCCTCGGAAGCCTGGTTGATAATGCCGATCTTACCGGCGCCCTTGGGCACCTCCCAGATAATGATAAAGTAGGAGGCCAGCTGCATGGCGATATAGTTCATCATCAGGGTGAACAGCGTCTCGTTGGTGTTCCATCTGGCCTTGAAGAAGGCGGGCAGGAAGCCCCATACGGCGCCGGCCAGCAGCGCAGCCGCCAGAGAGATGACGATCAGCAGGAAATTGGAGACCTTGCCGCCCAGCAGGATCATGCAGGTGGTGGTGGCCAGGCAGCCGATCAGGGTCTGCCCCTCGGCGCCGATGTTCCAGAAGCGCATCTTGAATGCGGGCGTTACCGCTAAGGAGATACCCAGCAAGACGGCAACATTCTGTCCGGTGACCCAGATTTTACGGGAGGTGCCGAAGGCACCCTTGAGGATCGTGCCATAGACGGCGATGGGATCCTGACCGGTCAGCAGGGTGGTGATCAGTCCGCAGAACACCAGTGCCAGCAGCAGGATACCGCCGCGGATCAGCAGTGCCTTGGGCAGAGGCAGCGCATCGCGCTTGGAAATATGAAAGAGCGAACCTTTTTTATTCATCTGCCTTGCCTCCTTCCACGCGGGTCATCAGCGCGCCCACTTCCAGCTTGTTGGTTTTGCGGCCGTCCACCACGCCGGAAACCTGACCGCCGCACAGCACCACGATCCGGTCGCACAGCTCCAGCAGCACGTCCAGGTCCTCGCCTACATACACAACGGCGACGCCCTTCATCTTCTGCTCGGTCAGCAGGTTGTAGATGGTGTAAGATGTATTGATGTCCAGACCACGGACAGCGTAGGCAGTCATCAGCACGGAGGGCTGCTGGGCGATCTCGCGGCCCACCAGCACCTTCTGCACGTTACCGCCGGACATACGGCGGACGGGGAAGTTGGTGCTGGGCGTGACCACCTCCAGCTCCTGCCAGATGCGCTGTGCCAGCGCCTCAGGATTTTTGCGGTCCAGGAAAATGCTGGCACCCTTGCGCCAGGAGCGGAGCATCATGTTGCCGGTCATGCCCATGGAGCCTACCAGACCCATACCCAGACGATCCTCGGGGACAAAGCTCATGGCCACGCCGCTCTTGCGGATGTCCATGGGATCCATGCCCACCAGATTTTTCTCCTCGTTGGTCTCCGGGGAGATATAGGTCACGGTGCCGGAGCTGACGGGATACAGGCCCGCGATGGACTCCAGCAGTTCACGTTGGCCGGAACCGGCGATACCCGCTACGCCCAGCACCTCGCCGGCGTTAACAGTAAAGCTCACGTTGTCCAAACGCTTGACGCCCAGCTCGTCGAACACGGTCAGCCCCTCGATCTTCAGCCGGGGCTCCACATTCACGGGGGTGGGGCGGTTGATATTCAACGACACGCTGTGGCCCACCATCATGTCGGTCAGGGACTGCTGGTCGGCGTCCTTGGTCAGCACGTCGCCTATGTACTCGCCCTTACGCAGCACGGCCACCCGGTCGGATACGTCCAGCACCTCGTGGAGCTTGTGGGTGATGATGATGAGGGACTTGCCGTCGGCCTTCATGTTGCGCATGACGGCGAACAGCTTGTCCGTCTCCTGCGGGGTCAGCACGGCGGTGGGCTCGTCCAGAATCAGAATATCGGCACCGCGGTACAGCACCTTGACGATCTCCACGGTCTGCTTCTGGGAAACAGACATATCATAGATCTTCATGTCCGGGTCGATATCAAAGCCGTATTTGTCACAGATGTCCTTGACCTTTTGACGTGCATTGTTCAGGTCAAGCTTGCCCTCCAGGCCGAGGATGATATTCTCGGTGGCGGTGAACAGGTCGACCAGCTTGAAGTGCTGGTGGATCATGCCGATACCCAGATCGAAGGCATCCTTGGGAGATGCGATGGTCACAGGCTTGTCGTGGACGTAGATCTGCCCCTCGTCGGGGAAGTAGATGCCGGAGAGCATGTTCATCAGCGTGGTCTTGCCGCTGCCGTTCTCGCCCAGCAGGGACAGGATCTCGCCTTCGTACAGTTCAAGGTTTACATCTTTGTTTGCGATGACCTTGCTGCCGAACCGCTTGGTGATGTTCTCCATTCTGATCGCGCATTTCTTTTCCAAGGCTGTCATCCTTTCTTTCGGCGCAGATGGCTGCAACACCTCGAATACGCCGGGGATAAATTCCATACGACTTATTCTACCATACATGGTGAGCGTTGTAAATCAAAATCAGCAAAAAATTTGTCAGGTATATACAAAGAATGTGAGGTTACACAAGAAAGAGTCATTCTCTTTGTGTAAATCGTCAAAGCCGCGTGCAGGAGGGAAAAAGCAAGAGGTGGGCTGCCTGTGCAGCCCACCTCGTTGTGGTGCAATATGCTGTTGGAAAACCTGGCTATTAGCCGCCGTAGTTGACATCCAGACGGTTGATGCCGTCGATCTCCAGATCGAAGTAAGGAGCGGAACGCTTCTCGGACTCAGCGAAGTAACCGTCATGCACGACCTCGGTGTCGGGGGTGTTATCGCTGTCGGCGTTGACGTCAGCCTGGTAGGAGGTCAGAGTCTCACCCTTCACAGTGAAGGTGGAGCAATCGAACACGTGGATCTCGCCCTTCTCCAGCTTCTCGGTAGCAGCGGCAATGGCCTCGGCAGTGCCTTCGGCGGCCACGGTGGTATTCAGGTCGGTCAGGACCACGGAGTTGGTGGCCAGAGTGCCGGTCCAGTCAGCAGCGATCTCGGTGCCGTCCATGACAGCCTTGATGGCATACTCATAGTAGGGCGCCCAGTTGATGCGGGAGGAGATGATGTAGGTGTTGGGGCAGGCAGCCTGAGTGGAACCGTTGTAGGAAACGTTGGGAACACCGGCGTTCTCGCAGGCGGTAGGAGCACCCAGAGAGTCGGCGTGCTGGCTGATCAGCTTGCAGCCGCCCTGGATCAGCTTCTCGGCGCCTTCCTTCTCCAGAGTCTCATCGTACCAGCTGCCGGTGAAGGTCACGTCCATGGTGACGGTGGGGCAGACGGACTTGGCACCCAGATAGAAGGAGGTGTAACCGGAAACCACTTCGGCGTAGGTGAAGGCACCCACATAGCCCATCTTGGCCTCTTCAGCCTTGATGTCGCCGGCATCGATCATCGCGTTCAGCTTCAGACCGGCAGCGATACCGGCCAGATAGCGGCCCTCATAGATGGAGGCGAAAGCGTTGTGGTAGTTGGCCAGACCCTCGGTGTGAGCGCGGGTACCGGTGCTGTGGCAGAACTGCACCTCGGGGTTCGCCTTGGCGACCTCGATCATGTAAGGCTCATGACCGAAGCTGTCGGCAAAGATGATGTTGCAGCCGGCATCCACCAGATCAGCGGCGACCTCGGCGCACTGCTCGGTCTCACCCACGTTGGTCTTGATGAAGTAATCCTCATTCTCGACCAGACCCAGGTTGGCGCAGGCTTCCTTGGCGGCATCGATGAAGTTCTTGTCATAGGTGGAGTTTTCATCATGCAGGGTGATGAAGCCGACCTTGACCTTGGCAGCGGTAGCATCACCGTCGCCGTTGCCCTGAGTGTCGTCCTTCTTCTCACCGCAGGCCACCAGGCTCAGAGCCATGACCAGGGCGAGGAGCATTGCAAGGAACTTTTTCATTCTTGTTTTCCTCCTTAAAATATGTGACGCACGCCTGAAAGTAAGGCAAATTTTGACGTGCGTCTGAACAACGGGCGTCCGCCCGGTATTCACGCGACTCATAAGAACGTGAGTATTATACAGGATTTCACCGCCGATTTCAACAGAAAATGTGAATTACGGCAAAATTTATTTCTGACGCACAAAAAATCTTTGTAAATCTTGTGCAGTATGCGGCATTTGATAGAAATTTCCCGTTCCGAAATACCCGTTCCATATGGCAGGGATAAGCGCGTTACTGATGAATACGGGTGCCGGTCTTGCCCTCGATACCGTCCTTGGCCTTTTCGAGCAGGGTGATAAGGGCGGTACGGCCGGCCTTGGACTCGGCGAACTTCACCGCGGCCTGGACCTTGGGCAGCATGGAGCCCTTGGCAAACTGGTTCTCCTCCATGTACCTGTAGGCTTCGGCGGGGGTCAGATCGTCCAGACCCTTCTGATCGGGCTTGTTGTAGTTGATGGCCACCTTCTCCACGGCGGTCAGGATGATGAGCATATCGGCGTCCAGCAGCTCGGCCAGCAGCTCGCTGCCGAAGTCCTTGTCAATGACGGCAGGGGTGCCGGAGAGCTTGCTGCCCTCGCGGATGACGGGGATTCCGCCGCCGCCCACGGCGATGACCACGTGACCGGCGTCTACCAGCGCCTTGATGCTGGCCTTTTCCACGATGTCAAAGGGCTTGGGGGAGGGAACGACCTGGCGATAGCCGCGGCCGGCGTCCTCTACCATGGTGTAACCCTTCTCGGCGGCGATGCGGTCCGCCGTCTCCTTGTCATAAAAAGCGCCCACGGGCTTGGTGGGGTTCTGGAAGGCTGGGTCGTCCTTGGACACCACGGTCTGGGTCACGATGGTAGCCACGGGCTTGTCCATGCCGCGGCTGGCCAGCTCATTGCCGATGGCCTGCTGCAGGTGATAGCCGATGTAGCCCTCGGACATGGCGCCGCACTCAGGGAAGGGCATATCGGCCTTGATGGCCTTGGCCTCGGCAGCGGTGGACAGGCCCAGATTGATCATACCCACCTGGGGGCCGTTGCCGTGGGCGACCACGACTTCATTGCCTGCAGCGATCAGGTCCACGATGGACTTGGCGGTCTCGGTGACCAGTTGGAGCTGCTCAGCGGCGGTATTGCCCAGTGCGTTGCCGCCCAGCGCGATAACGATTCTCTTAGACATAATGCTCTACCTCACTGTTTTCATTTTTCCATCTCCGCGTGCCCATTCTGAAGCGCAGGGGAAAGGGCGTTTTCGGGGCGAGGAGGAGACGGTGCTTAGATAGTATAACACAGATTGTATACAGTACACAATATCTATCACCCACAACATTTACACAAAAATGCGGCAGGGGACAGAAAATAGCGGGAGGGGGAGCCCCTCCCGCTATCGGGTCGATTATTTAGAACTTCTTGCGGGTGTCCTTGGTCTCGTCCAGCTCCATCAGGGCCTTGACGGGATCCTTCACCTGGGCCATGAAGATCATGGCGGCGATGATATAGGGCTTGTAGGAGGCCTGCTTGTACAGAGGCACGATGTAGCGGTCGAACACGGAGTTGTCTACCTCGCCCTCGGCGCAGCTCAGACCGGTGATGTCGGCGGGCAGGCAATGCAGGTACAGGGCCTTGCCGTCCTTGGTGAGCTTCATCATCTCTTCGGTGCAGGCCCAATCCTTGTGCTGGGCGTTCTGGGCCAGCAGGCGCTTCTCCAGTGCGTCAATGCCCTCCTTGTCGCCGGCGGCGTACAGCTTGGTGCGCTCTTCCATGGCGGCATAGGAAGCCCAGCTCTTAGGATACACGATATCGGCATCCTTGAAGGCCTCGGCCATGCTGTTGGTCTTGTGGAACTTGGAGCCGTACTTCTCGCAGTTCTTGCGGGCGACCTCTTCCACCTCGGGCATCACGTCATAGCCCTCGGGATGGGCCAGGGTCACGTCCATGCCGAAGCGGGTGAACAGGCCGATCACGCCCTGGGGCACGGACAGGGGCTTGCCGTAGGAGGGAGAATAGGCCCAGGTCATAGCGACCTTCTTGCCCTTCAGGTTCTCCACGCCGCCGAAGTAGTGGATGACGTGCAGCATATCGGCCATGCACTGGGTGGGATGGTCCACGTCGCACTGCAGGTTCACCAGGGTGGGCTGCTGCTCCAGGATACCGTCGCGGTAGCCTTCCTTCACGGCGTCCATAAAGGTCTTCTGATACTTGTGGCCCTCGCCGATGAACATATCATCGCGGATGCCGATGACGTCGGCCATGAAGGACACCATGTTCGCGGTCTCACGGACGGTCTCGCCGTGGGCGATCTGGGACTTCTTCTCATCCAGGTCCTGGACCTCCAGGCCCAGCAGGTTGCAGGCGGAGGCGAAGGAGAAGCGGGTACGGGTGGAGTTGTCGCGGAAGATGGAGATGCCCAGGCCGGAATCGAACACGCGGGTGCTCTTGTTGCGCTCGCGCAGGTCGCGCAGGGCGTCGGCCACGGTGAAGATGGCGTCGATCTCATCATCGGTCTTGTCCCAAGTCCAATAGAAATCAGTCTTGTACATATTGTTGATGTTCAGGGTAGACAGATGGCGTGCCAGTTCAACAGTCTTGCTCATTTTGATCGTTCTCCTTGTATGTTTAATATAGCGTATATGGCGTATGATCGATTACTTGATGTCGTTGCCGGTCAGCTCCTGGCGGAAGCTGGTGGCGGAGCCGTCCTTGTTCTCGGGCTTGTACAGGCCGGGAACGGCGGCGTACAGGGCGGCGCAGGTCACCAGGTCCTGCTTGAAGGTCACCTCGTTGGGAGCGTGCGCCTGGGACTCGGCACCGGGGCCGAAGCCCACGCAGGGGATGCCGTAGCGGCCCTGGATGGACACGCCGTTGGTGGAGAACGTCCACTTGTCGGTCAGGGGACGGCCCTCGCGCTTGGAGGCAGCCAGCTCGGTGGGCATCAAACGCTTGTCGCCCCACAGGTTGTGGTGGGCGTCCACCAGGGCCTGGACGTGAGGAGCAGTCTCCTTGTTGATCCAGGTGGGGAAGAAGCACTCAGTCTCATATACATGGCCGGTCCATGCGGGACGGTCATACATATACATGGACACCTTCACGTCCTTGGCATACTTCTTGCAGGCGGGCAGGTCCTCGATCTCCTTCAGGCAGGACTGATAGGTCTCGCCGGCGGTCATGCGGCGGTCGATGGAGATGGCGCAGCTGTCGGCCACAGCGCAGCGGGAGGGGGAGGTGTAGAAGATCTGGCTGGTGGTGCAGGTGCCGCGGCCCAGGAAGCGGGCGTCCTCATAGTGCTCGGGGTTGAACTTGGGATCCAGCATCTTCACCAGGCCGTTGATCTCGGTGGAGCCGTCGGCGGGGTTCTCGTTCAGGTCACGGACGTTCAGGATGACCTCGGCCATCTTGTGGATGGCGTTGTCGCCGCGCTCGGGGGCGGAACCGTGGCAGGACACGCCGTGCATATCCACGCGGATCTCCATACGGCCGCGGTGGCCGCGGTAGATGCCGCCGTCGGTAGGCTCGGTGGAGATAACGAATTCGATCTTGCTGCGGGCGTCCTCAGGACCGTTGAAGTACTCATTGACGATGGACTGCCAGCACATACCGTCGCAGTCCTCCTCCTGCACGGAGCCCACGACCATCATCTTGTAGCCCTTGGGCAGCAGGTCCAGATCCTTCATGATCTTCACGCCGTAGGCGGCGGCGGCCATGCCGCCCTCCTGGTCGGAACCGCCGCGGCCGTAGATGATGTCATCGGTCTCATAGCCCTTGTAGGGGTCGGCTTCCCAGTTTTCGATATTGCCGATGCCAACAGTATCGATGTGGCTGTCGATGGCGATGATCTTGTCGCCCTCGCCCATCCAGCCGATGACGTTGCCCAGCTTGTCGAACTCCACCTTGTCATAGCCCAGGGCCTTCAGCTCCTCGGCGATGCGCTTGACGACGCCCTCTTCCTCACAAGACTCGGAAGGGATGGCGATCATGTCCCGCAGGAACTTGACCATAGCGGGTTTGTACGCCTCGGCGGCGTTTCTGATGGCAGCAAAATCCATAATGTACCTCCGCAAAAATTTTATCAAATTCTGTGTTAAAAACGGGTAAACGGTTTTTACCATCTCCTATCATAGCACATGGCGGCCGGATGTCAAACAAAAATTTAGGAAATCAAAAAGTTTTTCAGAAAAAACCGTTGCTTTTTGTGGGAGGTGTGGTATTATGTAAGAGGAGAAAAGCGGAAAAGGAGGGTGTTATGGAGGCGAAACGATTAGAATCGCTGAAGCAGATCGCCGCGGGCATCGCGGCGCAGTTCGGCGACAAGTGCGAGGTGGTCATCCACGATGTGGCCAGCAGCCACCCGGAGCACACCATCGTACACATCGAAAACGGGCACGTGTCCGGCCGGAAGATCGGCGACGGTGCATCCAGGGTCGTCATGGAGCAGCTGGAGCATCAGAACGAGCAGCCCCAGGACCATCTGTGCTACCTGACGCGGACGCCGGGCGGGAAGATACTGAAATCCTCGTCCCTGTATATCCGCAACAGCCGCGGCGCGGTCACGGCCATATTTTCCATCAACTATGACATCACCAACATCATGATGATGCACCAGGAGCTGGGCGAGTTCATGCTCACCCGCGACCGGGAGCAGTCCGAGCCGGAGAAGATCATCAACGTCAACGATGTGCTGGACGAGCTGATCCAGCAGTCCGTGGCGCTGGTGGGCAAGCCTGCGGCCCTGATGAACAAGGACGACAAGATCCGGGCCATCCGCTTCCTCAGCGATGCGGGCGCGTTCCTGGTCACCAAGTCCGGCGACAAAGTGGCAAAATACTTCGGTATTTCCAAATACACCTTATATTCCTATATCGATGCGAACAAACAACAGGAGGAAAAGAAACATGGGTAAAATCGATCTGTCCATCAACAAAGTCGGTCTGGCGCATAACATCCAGAAGGCCAAGGAGAACAACGTCATCATCCCCACCATCGCCCAGATGCAGAACCCCGACCTGATCCCCGAGAAGATCAAGGCCAAGCTGAGCCACACCGGTCTGTGGGATGTGGATCCCGTCAACCTGTTCCGCATTTCCTGGCACAACGAGGCCAAGGAGTCCGGCGGTCTGTTCCAGGCGGTCCCCAACTATGTGGAGATCCCCAGCAAGCTCTCCGGCGTGCCCTGCCGCATCGTTGCCATGTCCGGCAAGTGGTTCCCCACCGGCTGCCACAAGGTCGGTGCCTCCTTCGGCTGCCTGGCTCCCCGCCTGGTGACCGGTCAGTTCGATGCCACCTATCACCACGCCGTGTGGCCCTCCACCGGCAACTACTGCCGCGGCGGCGCCTTCAACTCCAAGCTGCTGGCCTGCGAGTCCGTGGCCATCCTGCCCCAGGATATGTCCAAGGAGCGTTTTGACTGGCTGAAGTCCATCGCCGGTCAGATCATCGCCACCCCCGGCTGCGAGTCCAACGTGAAGGAGATCTTCGACAAGACCTGGGAGCTGAAGCAGGATCCCACCATGATGATCTTCAACCAGTTCGCCGAGATGGGCAATCCCCTGTGGCACTACAACGTCACCGGCTACGCCCTGGCCGACCTGTTCGAGGCCATCAAGAAGCCCGGCCAGAACTTCGCCGGCGCCTGCTTTACCTCCGGCTCCGCCGGCACCATGTCCGCCGGTGATCTGCTGAAGGAGCGCTATCCCCACCTGAAGCTGGCCGTGGGCGAGGCCCTGCAGTGCCCCACCATCCTGGATAACGGCTTCGGCGGCCACCGCATCGAGGGTATCGGCGACAAGCACATCCCCTGGATCCACAACGTGAAGAACACCGATATGGCCATCGCCATCGACGACGAGGACAGCCAGCGCCTGCTGCGCCTGTTCAACACCCCCGAGGGCCAGAAGTACATGAAGGACGAGCTGGGTATGTCCGACGAGGAAGTCCAGAAGATGACCTGGCTGGGCATCTCCGGTATCGCCAACGTCCTGTGCTGCATCAAGATGGCCAAGTACTACGAGCTGACCGAGAACGACGTGGTGGGCACCGTGCTGACCGACTCCGCCGTGATGTACCAGTCCCGCGTGGAGGAGCTGAATCAGATGTATGGCGCGTACAACGCACATGAGGCGTCTCTGGACCACAACCTGCACATGCTGGGCCTGAAGACCGACTCCATGCTGGAGCTGACCTACACCGAGCGCAAGCGTGTCCACAACCTGAAGTACTACACCTGGGTGGAGCAGCAGCAGATGAACGTGGAGGACCTGAACGCCCAGTGGTACGATACCAAGAACACCTGGGACGCCGTCCACGCACAGGCCAAGGAGCTGGACGAGCTGATCAATGAGTTCAACGAGGCCACCGGCCTGCTGAAGGCGCTGTAAGAAAACACCGCAACAACGCCTCAGGGCGGGGCGAAAGCCCCGCCCTGTTTGTTTGGAAGGCAGATATGCAGGAACGAAAATCGCTTCGGCTGCCGGCATATGATTATTCGCAGGCCGGCGTGTATTTTATAACGATCTGCACTGCGGGGAAGAAGCACATTCTTGGACGTGTTGTAGGGGGCGGCGTCCTCGACGCCCCACACGTCTGCCTTTCGGATCACGGAATTATCGCGGAGCAGACGCTGCTGAAAATGAATGATTTTTACGGGGATATTTCCATTGATAAATATGTGGTCATGCCCAATCATGTGCATTTTATCATCACCGTGGCTGCACACGGCGGGTCGTCGAGGACGCCGACCCCTACGAATGCAAAATTGCCGGCTTTTGTTTCGACATGGAAACGATTTACCAATAAGAAGGCGGGCGTTTCCCTCTGGCAGCGTTCCTATTATGACCATGTCATCCGCAATGATGCGGACTGCCTCCGTGCATGGCAATACATCGACGACAACCCCGCGAAGTGGGCGGAGGATGAATATTATTCCGATTAAGGAGAACCACCATGAAAAACGTAAAATACGGCAAATGTGTCCGCTGCGGCAAGACCTACGACGCCGTTCCCGACCTGACCAACTGCGAATGCGGCGGTATCCTGGATATCGTCTATGACTACGACTACATCAAGTCTGTGCTGACCAAGGAGAAGCTGGCCAAGCGCGAGAACCGTTCCATGTGGCGCTACCGTGAGCTGCTGCCTGTGGAGGAGACCACGCCCGACACGCCGCTGCGCGTGGGTTGGAGCCCCCTGTACGAGGAGCCGAAGCTGGCGGAGCTGCTGGGCATCAAGCGTCTATGGGTCAAGGACGACGGCCAGAACCCCACCGCATCCCTGAAGGATCGTGCCAGTGCCATGGCCGTGGCCAAGGCCATGGAGGCCGGCGCCAAGACCATCGCCTGCTCCTCTACCGGCAACGCCGCCAGCTCCCTGGCCGGCAACGCCGCCGCCGCGGGTATCAAGACCTATATCTTCGTCCCCGAGCGCGCCCCCAAGGGCAAGGTGGCCCAGCTGATGATCTTCGGCGCCAACGTCATCTCCGTCAAGGGCAACTATGAGGACACCTTCAAGATGTCCGCCGCCGCCATTGACAAGTACGGCTGGTACAACCGCAACGCCGCCATCAACCCCTACCTCTCCGAGGGCAAAAAGACCGTGGCGCTGGAGATCGCCGAGCAGCTGAACTGGGAGATGCCCGACTACCTGGCCATCTCCGTGGGCGACGGCTGCACGATCGCCGGTGTGTGGAAGGGCTTTAAAGACCTGTACGCCATCGGCTTCATCGACAAGCTGCCCCGCCTGATCTCCGCCCAGTCCCTGGGCTGCTACCCCATCAACCGCGCCATCCAGGAGGACAAGCCCTGGGAGCCCATGGAGGAGAACACCATCGCCGACTCCATCTCCGTAGGCGTGCCCCGCAATGCCGATAAGGCCCTCATGGCCATCCGCGAGTCCAACGGCATCGCCGTCAACGTCTCCGACGAGGAGATCCTGGCCGCCCAGCGCCTGCTGGGCCGTACCTGCGGCGTGTTCGGCGAACCCGCCGGTGTCACCGGTGCCGCGGCGCTGAAGAAGGCCTGCGATGAGGGCCTGATTCCCCACGACGCCACCGTGGTGTCCGTGGTCACCGGCAACGGCCTGAAGGACGTGGCCAACGCCATCAAGTCCGCCGGCGAGCCCATTCACATCGAGCCCGACCTGGATCTGATGGTCGAGGAGTTCAAGAAGCGCGGCGTCACCGTGGAGTAAGATGCAGCATCCCCCGGCAAATGCCCTGCATTTGCCGGGGGATTTTCTCTTGCCAATCCATCAGGAATGTGGTACAATAGCTTCCATAATACAGCTCATATAGCCCCGCGAGAATGGCGCGGGCGTTTCTACGGAGCCGCCGACGGCTCTGCTATGGGTGTTTCGATGCACGACATCGGAGCATCCATTTTTATTTTGCTTGCAGGAGGTATCTCACCATGACACAGGTCTTACGCGGCAATATCGTCCATGCGCCCGCCATGGGCCGCCTGGACATTCTCGAGCACGGCTGCCTGGTGCTGGAGGACGGCGTCATTACCGGCCTTTATCCCGATCTGCCCGCCCATCTGGAGGGCGCGGAGGTCCGCGACTTCGGCGACCGCATCATCATGCAGTCCTTCGCGGATATGCATCTCCATGCGCCCCAGTACCCCATGCTGGGCATGGGGATGGACCTGCCGCTGCTGGACTGGCTCAACACCTACACGTTCCCCACCGAGGCGCGGTTCGCTGATTTGGACTACGCCCGCCGTGTCTACCGTCGGCTGGCTACAGACCTGATCACCAACGGCACTACCCGCGTCTGTATGTTCTCTTCCCTCCACACCGACGCTACCCTCGTCCTCATGGACGAGCTGGAGCGCGCCGGCGTCACCGGCTATGTGGGCAAGGTCAACATGGACCGCAACGGCCTGCCCGGCAAGCTGCAGGAGACCACGGAGGAGTCCGTGGCCGAGACTCTGCGCTGGCTGGAGAACTGCCGTTTTGAGCACATCAAGCCCATCCTCACGCCCCGCTTTACTCCCAGCTGCACCGACGGGCTGATGACCCAGCTGGGAAAGCTGGCCAACGAGCGGGGGCTGTACGTCCAGTCCCACCTGTCCGAGAGCACCAACGAGATCGCCTGGGTGAAGGAGCTGCACCCCGAGTGCAGCCAGTATTGGGAGACATACGACAAGTACGGCCTTTGGAAGGACCACACACTCATGGCCCACTGCGTCTGGTCCGACGAGCGCGAGCGCGCCGCCATTCGTGACGCCGGTGTGGTGGTGGTCCACTGCGGCGACTCCAACGTGAATATCTGCTCCGGTATTTGCCCCGTCCGCCGCATGGTCAACGAGGGCCTGTGGGTCACCCTGGGCAGCGATATCGCCGGCGGCGCCCAACTGCCCATGTACAAGGTCATCACCATGTCCATCCGTACCTCCAAGGCCCGCCGTGTCACCGACGAGCAGCACCCCGAATTCCTGACCGTGGCCGAGGGCTATTACCTGGGCACCACCTCTGGCCACAAGTATTTCGGGGCAGGGGAGGGCTTCGCCGTGGGAGATAAGCTCCACGCCGTGGTCATCGACGACGGCGACTTCCCCGAGGCCGCCCATCCCCTGAATGTGGAGGAGCGCTTCGAGCGCGCCATCTACATGACCCACCGCCACAACATCGTCTCCGTCTGGTCCGACGGCCGCGAGGTCGTCCGCAGATAAAGTGAAAAATGACCGGGTATCCCGGTCATTTTTCATTTTCCATGCCAGAATTATTGCAAAAAACCCTTGTCAAATAGGAAATCTTTGTTATAATGAAACCAACCGACAGGGTGGCAGAGGTACCTTGACGCGTTCCGGTTATACGTTTAAGGGCTGGAAAATGAATGGTTCCACCGAAGTATACTCCAGCCAGCAGATCAAGAATTGGAATGGACCGTTGGGTGACACAAATCGTCTCACCGCGGTCTGGTCCGCCAACTCCTATTACTACTACTCCCCCACTACGACCGACACCAAGACCGACTCGCCCAAGACCTTTGACGCGGGCGTGGGCATCTATGCCGTGACGGCTCTGCTGTCCGTGACCGGCATGGCGTGGGCCGGCAAAAAGCGGCACTAAGTCAACAAAAAAGAAAGCCCGTAAGGGCTTTCTTTTTTGCTCCGCCGGCAGACAGAAAAGCGGCCGCCATCAGGCGGTCGCTTTCTTGATAATGATCTCGTTCTCCATCAGGTCGATCTTCTCGATCTGCCCATTTACCACCGTGGGGATACCCATGATATCGGTGAACACCAGCTGCCCGTCCTTCTGTGTCACGGACGCCACGTTTTTGCACACCGGCTGCCGTTCCGCCGTCCATACTGTGGAAAGACACATCGTTTATTCCTCTCCTTTCAGGATCCGCAGGGCCTCCGCCAGCTTCTCGTTGCCCACGGTCAGGTCCACCACTGCCTCGTGCAGCAGCTGCGCGGCCTCGCCCTCTACGCTGTGGGCCAGCTCGTGCAGTTCCTCGGCGTGGTGCTGGTTATGCGTCACCATGTACGCCAGCAGCGCCACCGTCTCCTCCGGCGAGTGGTGCTCATGCGTATGCCCGTGATCGTGCCCGTGCTGATGGGTATGGGCGTGTGTGTGCGGCGCGTCTGCACCGGCATGATCGGCCGAATGTACGGCCGCTTTCTCGTCAATCGTACACATATCCGCACCTCCGTTTTTTTCTGTGCTCATTCTACCACGGCGGCACTGAAAAGTCAATTTTCCTCCCCAAATCGTCAAAAAACCGACGATAACAGACATATCTCCTGAAAGTGTCCGAAATCTGTGCAAACAACACAATTTCATTGACAAATTTTCTGCAATTATGTATAATTTTACTGGATAATACTGCGCGTTCCGCGCAGCAAGGAGGACGAGAGATGAGGGACCTTAAACATCTGATTTACTTTGAGAACCTGCTGCAAGAGGCCAATAACGACCTGGTGAAGCAGGCGAAAAGTGACGGAAAACTGGCTTTAGGCTACACCTGCTATTTCATGCCGGAGGTGCTGCTGGACCTGCCCGGCTGCTTCTCTGTGCGCCTGCGCGCCCCCCGCTGCACATCCCCTGATATGGCGACCTATTATATGTCTTCCCGCACCTGTCACTACGGCCGCAGCCTTCTTGAGCGTGCCCTGGAGGGCGGCTTCAATTTCCTGGATGCCCAGCTGGCTACCGAGACCTGCACCGTGACCTGCCGTTTTCAGGAGCACCTCCAGCGTATGGATATCATCCAGAATGAGCGCTTCAAGTGCGAGTTCATGGATGTCCCGTTCAAAAAGACGGAAAACAGTATTGACCATTACGAGGCACAGATCAAGGCCCACGTCCTGGATTTCCTCCATGACAATTACGGCGTGGACACCTCTGACGAGGCCCTGCGCCAGACCATCGAGAGCCACAACGAGCTCTGCCGTATTATGCAGGCTATCGGCGATCACCGCAAGCTGGACGTGCCCACCATCACCGGCTATGAGTACCATGTCATCAACCTGGTGACCCTGGCCTGTCCCAAGTACCTGATCATCGACAAGCTCCGCGAGACGCTGGAGGAGCTGAAGACCCGTGAGCCGGACGCCAGACCCCAGTACCGCTGCAAGGTCCTGCTGGCCGGCAGCGAGAACGACGACCCGGACTTTACCAAGCTTATCGAAAGCTGTGGCGCCCTGGTGGTGGCGGACCGCTACTGCTACGGCGGCATGGAGTCCCGTCTGCCCATCGAGATCCGGGAAGGGGAGACGCCGCTGCGTGCCATCGCCCGCCACTATCTGCTCACCAGCCAGTGCACCCGCTTTATGGAGCAGCATGAGATGCGCCAGCGCAAGCAGCACATCGCCGACCTGGCAAAGGCGTACAAGGCGGACGGCATCATCGTGGCCTCCAACAAGTTCTGCGAGTACTGGAGCTATGAGCGTGTCATCGATACCGTCGTTCTCCAGCGCGACTTCGGCTATCCTGTCTGTTCCATCGAGAAGGAGTATATCAACGCGGCCAGCGGCCAGCTGCGTACCCGGTTCCAGGCGTTCATTGAGAGCGTGGAGATCAAGAAGATCCAGGAGGGCGTGAAGAGATGAAGAAATTTGATCTGAAAAACGTGGTGGAGAAGGTCAAGACCACGGATTATAAAAAGCTGGCTAAGGATTTCTGGTACGGCAAACCCCACGGCGAGCGCCGCCTGGGCGACCTGTACTGCGACAAGACCGGATTGTACAAGCACCGCGAGTGGCGCGGTGTGAAGGACACCTTCTACTATTTCAACAAGGTGTGGCTGTACAACTACGGTATGCTGGTCTACGATGTGATGCGCTACGGCGGCATCTGGACCTTTGCCAAGGGCTGCTGGCGCTATCGCTGGATGGGCCAGACCTATCTGCCCGTGCTCCACTGGTTCGACCGCGGCATGGAGGGCCTGCGGGGTGAGGCGCTGCGCGCCTGTCCGCTGCACTATCGGGCCATGACCAACGCCACTATCTACCAGTTCATGCAGATGTTCCGCAACGACCTGAACACCAACAAGGGGAATAAGAAGGTCCAGGCGCGGCACGACAAGACCATCGCCCACGACGAGACGGTGTGGGGCGGCATTTTCTATCCCTTCAGCAAGGAAGTGGAGAACGTCCCCCTGCAGATGATCCCCTATTTCGTCACCTGCCATGTGAACAACCACACGGTCCTCAACTACATCGACGCGGTGCAGTCCCTGGGCCTGCCCGGCGACCCCTGCCCCATGTGTCAGGCCGAGGCCGGACTGTTCGTGCTGGATGATGTGCCCGACTACTACAAGGCGGTCATCACCTCCAACGAGGCCTGCGACGGCTCCGTGGCCACGTCCATCATTCAGGACTGGCTCATCGACAAGCCCCTGTTCGCCATGCCCCAGCCCATGCAGTTCGACGATCCGCTGGTCCACAAGCACTGCATGAAGGAGATCGAGGAGGCGTGGAAGTTCATCGAGGAGCAGACCGGCGTTCCCTTCGACTACCAGCAGCTGTGTAAGAAGCTGGAGAGCCAGAACGAGCTCCAGCGCTTCGAGTGGGAGAAGTGGGATGTGGCGGCCAACACCAATTATTATCCCATCAACGGCGTGTCCCAGGCGCTGTACCGTATTTACCAGTCTCAGTACGGCGATCTGCCCATCTGGCACGAGACGGACAAGAAGGTCCGCAAGATCATGGAGAAGTGCGTGGAGCAGCGCATCAACAACTTCCCGCTGACCCGCCACCGCGTCATTGCCTGGTCCTGTGCGCCGCTGTACTATTCCAACTGGTGCACCTGGGCCTATAACTGCTGGGGCCTGAACACCATCATGAACATGGACTCCCTGATGTTCGACATGACCCTCCGCACCGACGGCTACGAGCACACCCTGGAGGACATGGCGACCTACCACGAGTGGGCGCCGATGCGCCGCATGGCTGTGGGTGGTATGCACCACATCTTCGAGCTGTGGGAGAACATGGAGCGCTTCCACTGCGACATGGTCATGATGTACGACCAGCTGCTGTGCAAGGGTATGCAGGGCGTCCACGGCCTGTTCGAGGATGAGTTCCGCGCCCGCAATATCCACGCCATCTGGATGCCCCATGCCCTGCCCGACAAGCGTAATGTCTCCCGGGCCGAGATCCGCAGCATCATCAACGACTACATGACCACCGTCATGCAGGAGGAGCCGCTGGATCCGTCTTTGCTGGAGTTCGACGATTCTATGAGCTGGTAAGAGGAGGAAGAGAACATGAAAACTGTATTCAAGATTTTGAAAAAGGTCGTCCTGATCGGATTGGGCGTCTACGCCGCACTGTTCGCCGTGTTCTTCTTCGACCTGGACGGCAAGGCGCTGTTCTACGGTGTGGAGCCGTTCCTGTGCCGCCATTACGACCGCATGGAG
This sequence comes from Vescimonas sanitatis, assembly GCF_049060325.1. NCBI lineage: Bacteria > Bacillati > Bacillota > Clostridia > Eubacteriales > Oscillospiraceae > Vescimonas > Vescimonas sanitatis. The sequence goes on from NZ_JBMGPW010000010.1 coordinate 27,217, forward strand.
CGCCGCGATCCGCTGAAGCAGAAGTACGATATGGACAAGCCCCGATACGAGTATAACAAGTGAGGCGATACCCTTGAGCGAACACAACCATACCCACACCCATGTGGACGAGAACGGCCGGGTCTATGAGCACAGCCACGGCCACCACCATTCCCATGCCCAGACCAAAGCCGTGCTGAACCGGCTCAGCCGGGCACAGGGCCATCTGGATGCCGTGCGGAAGATGGTGGAGCGCGGTGAGGACTGCGCCGAGGTGCTGGTGCAGCTCAGCGCGGTGATCTCCGCGCTGAACGGCACGGGCCGCGCCATTCTCAAGGATCACATCAGCCACTGCATCGTGGATGCGGTGGAGGCCGGTGACCAGGAGGCCATCCAGGCGCTGAACGATGCCATCGACCGCTTTATGCGGTAGCGCTCCGGACACCGGCGGCAGAATGTCTGAATACCGCCCTGCGGCATTGACAGCGGCAGGGCGGGGGACTATACTAAACGTGAGTGACAGAGAGGGAGGAAGACTATGATTTCCGGCATCGTCTACACATCCAATTCCGGCTACACGGCGCAGTACGCCCGCCTGCTGGGTGCCGCGCTGGATCTGCCCGTGACCGACGCCAAGTGGGGCGCCGATCCCCATCCGGGCAGGGCGGTCATTTACCTGGGCTGGCTCATGGCCGGCAAGGTCCAGGGATATGCGAAAGCGGCCAAAGAATTTGATATCCGCGCCGTCTGCGCCGTGGGCATGGGTCCCGCCAGCCAGGCCGGGGCCGAGAAGGTCCGGGCCAAGATGGGCATTCCGGCGGAGGTGCCGGTATTCACCCTGCAGGGCGGCTTCGATATCAACAAGCTGCACGGACCCTATAAGTGGATCATGCAGCTGAAGTGCAAAGAGATCCGCAAAACGCTGGCGGGGAAGGCCAGTCTCAGCCCCGCCCAGCAGCTGACCTACGACATGGCGACCAAGGGTGCCAGCGCCGTCAGCGCGGAGAACCTGACACCGATCATCGACTGGTATAAAACGAAGGAGGGCTGACCATGAGGAAGTTTTTACACATGGCGGGCGGTATCGCCAAAAAGACGCTGGCCACTGCTGCAAAGCTGGCGAAGAAGCTGGCGCACATCGTATTGCAGGCTGCCGGCGCGGCGGTGTCCGCCGTGGGCAGGGCTGTGAAGGACCTGCTGGGCAAGGCGGCCTGCGGCGTGGGCAAAAAGGTGCAGAAGTTCATTCCACCGGTGTGCAAGGTCGTGATGATCGTGTCCGGCGCGGTGGCGCTGCTGTCCTGCGTGGGCTGGCTCATCAGCCGCAAAAAATTCGCGTAAGCGAAACGCGTATACCACAGGGAGATGCGCCGGGGCGCATCTCCCTTAAACAAAGCCCCGCGTTTCCACGCACCGCGCAGGGAAGGGCGGGGGAGAGCAAAGGAGATCTGAGCAAGTATGAAGAAAAAGGCATTCAAAGCGGAGAGCAAACGCCTGCTGGACCTGATGATCAATTCCATCTATACCCACAAGGAGATATTCCTGCGGGAGATCATCTCTAACGCCTCCGACGCTATCGACAAGCTGTGCTACCTGAGCCTGACGGACGACAAGGTGGGCTTGAACCGGGATCAGTTTGAGATCAAGCTGTCCATTGATAAGGAGCGCCGCCTGCTGACCGTCAGCGACAACGGCATCGGCATGAGTCAGGAGGAGCTGGAGAACAACCTGGGCGTCATCGCCTCATCCGGCAGTCTGAAGTTCCGCCAGGAGGTGGAGGGTGACGAGAGCGCCGATACCGACATCATCGGCCAGTTCGGCGTGGGCTTCTACTCCGCTTTCATGGTGGCCGACGAGATCACCGTCATCACGAAGAAATACGGCGAGGACCAGGCCTGGAAGTGGCAGTCCACTGGCGTGGATGGCTATACCATTGAGCCCTGCGAGAAGGATACGGTGGGCACCGATATCATCATGCACATCAAGCCCGACACCGAGGAGGAAAAGGACGAATACAGCCAGTACCTGCGGGAGTATCCCCTGTACAAGCTGGTGAAGAAGTATTCCGACTATATCCGTTTCCCCATCCGTATGCGCATGCCCCATCCGGAGCTGAAGGAGGGCAGCACCCAGGAGAACCCCGAGTACGAGGAGAAGTTCGAGTGGGAGACGCTGAACAGCATGGTGCCCCTGTGGCAGCGGAAGAAGGCCGACGTCAAGAAGGAGGAGTACGACGAGTTCTATCAGCAGCGCTTTGCGGACAGCCAGCCGCCGTTGAGTGTCATCACCGTCTCAGCCGAGGGCGCCGTGACCTATAAGGCTCTGCTGTTTATACCAGAGAAGGCGCCCCTGCGCTACTACTCCGAGGAGTTCGAGGGCGGGCTGCAGCTGTACTCCGCCGGCGTGATGATCATGGACAAGTGCAAGGAGCTGCTGCCCGAGTGCTTCAACTTTGTCCGCGGTGTGGTGGAGTCCCCGGATCTGAACCTGAACATCTCCCGTGAGCTTTTGCAGCACGACCGCCAGCTGAAGCTCATCGGCGCCAACCTGGAAAAAAAGGTCAAGGCCGAGCTGGAGCGTCTGCTGCGGGACGAACGCGAGAAATATGAGTCCTTCTGGCAGTCCTTCGGCCGCCAGATCAAGCTCAGTGCCATGGACAACTACGGCGAGAAGAAGGATATGCTTCAGGATCTGATGCTGTTCTATTCCTCCACCGAGAAAAAGCTGGTGACGCTGGACGAGTACGTCTCCCGTATGCAGGAGGGCCAGAAGTACATCTACTTTGCCTCCGGCGACACGGTGGACGCTGTGGACCACATTCCCCAGACGGAACTGCTGAAGGACCGGGGCATGGAGATACTCTACTTTACCGACAAAGCCGACGAGTTTCTGTCCGATATCCTGAGATCCTATAAGGATAAGCCCTTCCGTTCCGCCACCGACGGCGATCTGGACCTGCCCGGCGAGGCCGAGAAGCAGGAACAGGACGAGCAGCAGTACAAGGAGGCCTTTGCCTTTATCAAGGAGGCCCTGGGCGGTCAGGTGAGTGAGGTCAAGGCCTCCGCTCGCCTGAAGACCCACCCGGTCTGCCTTTCCAGTGGTGAGGGCGTTACCTTCGAGATGGAAAAGTACTTCACGGCTGCCCAGCCGGAGTTGGGGCTCAAGGCCAAGCGTATTCTGGAGATCAACGTGGATCACCCCGCCTTCCTGACCTTCGAAAAGACCCGGCTCACCGACCCGGAGAAAGCCAAAAAGTTCGCCCAGGTCTTCTACAACCAGGCACAGCTGATCGCCGGTCTGCCCATCGACGATCCCACCGCCTACACCGACCTGCTCTGCTCCCTGTGGCAGTAGATCATCAGAAAAAGAATGACCGCCGTGAGGCGGTCATTCTTTTTCCAAAACGACAAAAAATACGGCGCAAATAGTTGCAAAAATAGTTGAAAAATGCTAAACTATAAATAGTGTGTGAACCAGCAAGACCCACGACCCAAATCCGGGGAGAAGTCCCCATTGAGAAGGAGTTTTGCCCATGAAAGACTTGAAGCACCTGATCTGGTTTGAGGACCTTTTGCAGCAGGCCAACAACGAGTTGGTCCAGCGCGCCGCGGCGGAGGGCCAGCTGGCTCTGGGATATAACTGCTACTATATACCCGAAGTGCTGCTGAATTTGCCAGGCTGCTTTTCCAGCCGCCTTCGGGCCCCCAACAGCGGCACCGCAGAGATCGCGTCCTACTACATGACAAACCGCAACTGTCCCTATGTCCGCTGTATCCTGGAACGGGCCATCGAGGGCGGCTTCAACTATCTGAACGCTCTGTTCGGTGCGGAGGGCTGCGCCGCCATGGAGCGCATGGAGGAGCATTTTACCCTGCTGAAGCCGGTGAAGAACGACCGCTTCATCACCACCATCATCGACCCACCCATGAAAGGTGACAGGACCAGCCTGGATTACTACAAAGCCCAGCTGAAAGCAAAGGTGCTGGATGCCCTGCGCGACAGCTTCGGCGTGGACACCTCCGACGATGCGATTCGTGCCGCCATTGAAAAGCACAACCGTCTCTGTCGGGTCATCACGGAGATCGGCGACCTCCGTAAGGCGGAAAACCCGGTCATCACCGGCTATGAATACCACGTCATCGTCCTGGTGAGTCAGGTCTGTCCCCATGACCTGATTTTGCCGTATCTGGAGGAGACGCTGGCGGAGCTGAAAACACGCCGGCCGGAGGCGGAATTCCCCTTCCGTGCCCGTGTCGTGCTGGCCGGAAGCGAGATCGACGACCCGGAATTTACCAAGCTGCTGGAGAGCTGCGGTGCCATGGTGGTGGCAGATCGCTATTGCTTCGGCACCTTCCCAGGCCGAGAGGAGATCGAGATCCACGGCGGCGAGACGGCCTTCGACGCGGTGTGTCGGCACTATCTGCACCACAACCAGTGCGTCCGGTTTATGGACGGCGCCAAGATCGACCAGCGGCACAGTGAGCTGCGCCGTCTGGCGGAGGACTACGGCGCCGACGGGATCATCTACGAGAGCATGAAGTTCTGCGAGTTCTGGAGCTATGAAAAGGTGCTGGCCAGCCACGTGCTTCAGCAGGAGATGGGCATCCCCTGCTGCACCATCGAGAAGGAGTACACCCTGGGCAGCGTCGGTCAGCTGCGTACCCGCTTCCAGGCCTTTGTCGAGAGTCTGGAGATCAAAAAACTGGGCCATAAGGAGGTGTGACCATGGTACTGAAGCAGTGGACCAATGCCGTCATCGGCGTGATCGATAAAAAGCTGGAACGCTTTGACCCCAAGTGGCAGGCAGCTAACGGCAAGGGCGGTCTTCGCAGCCGCTATGAGGATAAGACCGGTATCGCCCGCCACCGGGAGTGGCGCGGTGTGAAGGATACCTTTGTGGACTACACCGCCTGGCTGAACAACCTGCTGGCCATGGGCAAAATGGTGGCCTCCGCCCCGGTGCCGATCCTCAAGGGCTTCTGGGAGTACCGTTGGATGGGCTCCTATCTGGGCACCTTCGCCTTTATTGACCGGCTGTTTGAGGGCTACCGGGAGGACGAGCTGAAGATCGCCCACATGAATATGCACTGTATCGTCAGCAGCCTCACGAAAAAGATCGCCCTGGTCCTGGCCAACGACAAGCGTCTGGGCGGCGGAAGGGACAGCGACAACATCGTTCCCATGGACGAGGTCATGCCGCCCCTGTTTATGACCGGCTTCCCCGGCCTGATTCCCATCCCCATCCAAACACTGCCGGAGTTCATCATCTGTGACATCGACCAACACCTGGAGCCCTACTACATCGATGTGGCCGAGTCCTTCGGCCTGGCCGCCGACGTCTGCTCCCGCTGCTCGGCGGAGACCGGCGTTGCCATCGACGACGATTTCCCCATTGTGGGCCGCGCTGTTCTGACCACCAATATGCCCTGCAACGCCAGCGAGGCCACCTCCATGTTCCAGCGCCGCCGCTTTGGTCTGCCGGATTTCCCCGTTACCATGGCCATGATCCACAACGAGCCCGGCGCGCACCCCTACTCCACCCAGATCCTGCGGGATGCCATCGCCTTTATTCAGGAGAACTACGGCGTCAAGTACGACTGGGAGGCCCTGTTCACCCGCGCTGAGCACATGAACGAGCAGAACCGCATCGAGTTGGAGAAATGGGAGCTGTTCAAGACGCCTTACTCCGCCCTCTGCGGCATTGCCGAGAGTCTGTATCGGTTATACTCCTGGGCCTCTGTCAACGGCCAGGAGGACCAGTTCACTAAAAACGACCGCAAGGTGCTGAAGCTCATGCTGGAGGCTTACGAACGGAAGCATGAGCCTTTCGACGGAACTACCCGCCACCGGGCGTTCCTGTGGGGCCCCTCCGCGGTGTATTACACCGATTTCCCCACCTGGGTCCAGAACTGCTGGGGCATCAATATCGTGCTGAATATGGACTCTACCATGGGCCACAACATGATCTCCACCACCGACCCGGAACAGGCCATTCAGGACCTGGCCCTGTTCTCCGAGAAGGGCGTCATGCGGCATCATGCCGTTGGCGGCTGGGACAATGTCAACGCTGTGTGGGAGTGGGCCAGCAAGTTCAACTGCGACATGGTCATCTTCAATGACAATGTGGCCTGTAAGGGCATGAACGGCGTCCACGCTCTCATGGAGGAGCAGGCCCGTGACCTGGGCTTCCACTTCATATTCCTGGAGCACGACCTGGAGGACTGCCGTACCATCTCCCGCCGGGATATGCGGAACACCGTCAACAAATACATGACCGTCGTACTGAACGAGGCACCGCTGGACCCCACGCTGGTGGACTTTGACGACAGTCTGGCCTGGTAAGGAGGGAACCATATGAAATTCGCAGCTAAATTGCTGAAAAGACTGCTCATCACGGCAGCACTGCTGTTTGCGGGCACCTTCACCATCTACTATCTCAATCTGGAGAACAAGCTGATCTACAAGGTCATTTATCCTTTCCTGCAAAAGCACTACAACAGCCAGCAGCGTGACCGCCGCATTTGAAAAGAAGAAAAGGATACCCGCCCTCCGGCGGGTATCCTTTTGTGCAAAAGGCCGTCCTTCGATGGACGGCCTTTCGGCACACGAACAAAAAAGAACGGCCCTGGGGGCCGTTCTTTTGCCTGTGGATAGGGGAGAGGGCTCACTCCGTGGTGTGATGCTCCTTGCCGAAGTGCAGCTCGCGCATGCCCTCTACCTCGTCGCAGATGGCCTTCAGGTTGCAGGAACCGCAGTCGGTGGGCATTCCCTCCAGGATCTTCGTCAGGCTCATGGTGATGTCCTTGACCGTCTTGGCGTCCCTGGTCAGCGCCGCGTAGTCCGCCTCCGGCGCGGTGATAAACAGCAGCTTCACCGCCAGAATGTTGCGGTTCTGCTTATACTGCCGGATAAAGTCCGCGCCGATGCGGCGGAACGTCATGCCCTTCTGCACCGCCTCCCGGCTGATACGCACCTGTTCCCGGCTGGATTCCGAGCTGGTGCGGATCATATAGCCCTTGGGGAACACATGGTACTTCACAAAGTCCATGTCCTGGATGGCCCGGAAGGCCTGCTCCGTGTCGTCCTCGTCATCGGACTCGATATCGCCCACCCGCAGCAGAGCGATGCGGGCATAGTGGCTGTCGCCGTTCAACTCGTCCAGGTCCGGACCACAGACCACGATCTCGTCCCCGGGCACCAGCTCCGCAGAGGAGGTCACACAGGTGAAATTCACCGCGCTTTTGCCGCTGCCGCCCAGCTCATAGGCGGCGTCCCGCAGCATGACCAACTCAAAGGCCCCGGTGTCCTCCCAGGCCTCCGCCGGGTCATAGGCATACCGCTTGGGCGTGGAGGCGCCGGCAAGCGCCTCCACCTCCCGTATGATCGGATTATACAGCTCCATCAGAACTTGATATCCACTTTCTTGCGGTCAAAGATCTTGTTGACCTGCACATAGGCCCAGCCCAGCAGCTTCTGGTCCAGGTTCCAGAAGTACACGACGAACAGTGCGCCCACGGCCACCGCCAGAATACGGATGAGCTTAAAGAGAAATTTGAAAACCTTACACATATCGTAGCCTCCTTAAATGGCAAGAGGTATTCAGGCGCGGGCCATGCCCTTCTGCCGCGCGTACTCGGCGGCGCCCAGCGCGCCCATCAGCTGGGGATCGGTCTTCAGGTCGATGACCTTCAGCTTCAGCACGTGCTCGATGGCCTGCTTCAAACCGGCATTTTTGGCGCAGCCGCCGGTCAGAGTGATGGCGTCGGTGGCGCCGGCCTTCTTGCTCATGACGAAGCAGCGCTTGGCCACGGCCATCTGGATACCGGCGGCGATCTCGTCCATGGGCTTGCCTTCGCCCACCAGGGTGATGACCTCGCTCTCGGCGAACACGGTGCACTGCGCGGTGATGGGGATGACGTTCTTGGCCGTCAGGGACAGGTTGGAGAACTCGGGCAGCGTCATCTCGAAGCTGCGGGCCATGGCCTCATAGAACCGGCCGGTGCCGGCGGCGCATTTGTCGTTCATGGCAAAGTTCTTCACGGTGCCGTCGGTGTCGATGGAGATGCCCTTCACGTCCTGGCCGCCGATATCGATGATGGCCTTGACACTGGGGTCGGTGACGTGCACGCCCATGGCGTGACAGGAGATCTCGGAGATATTCTCGTCGGCGAAGGGGACCTTGTTGCGCCCGTAGCCGGTGCCGATCAGATAGCCCAGCTCCTCGGAGGAGTTCAAGCCCACCTTGTTCAGCACTTCCTCCATCGCCAGCTTGGCGGAGACCTCGGAATTGATCTTGCTGCGGATGGTGGTGTCGGCGCAGATCTTGCCGTTCTCATCCAGAATGACCGCCTTGGTATAAGTGGAACCCACATCACAGCCGCCGTAGTATTTCATAGTCGTAAACTCCTTTATATATGTAGTAGTTGAGAATATTACATGCAGTTTTCGTCGTCGAAATCGCAGAGGGAGGGATCGATCGGCTCGGCGCGCATGACCGTGCGCATGTACTCGTTGACCTTGTCGCGCATGGTCTTGCGGGAGACGGTGCGGGGATCCATCAGGTCATGCTCGATCCAGATCATGTGATAGCCGCGCTCGCGGCCCTGCTCGTCCAGGATGCCCTGTACGGTGGCCATGTTCTTGCAGGCCACGTTCTGGTACATGATGATGATGTTGGTGTTCCACGCCTCGCACTGGCGCCACAGCTCGTCCACCACGTTCTGGTAGCCGCCGTTGGTGTGCCGGCGCATGACCATACGCTCGTACAGCCGCGCCAGATCGCGCAGGGCCTCCTCCTTGTCCTCTGTCTCCAGGGGCTTGGTGAAGTTCAGGGATTCCATCTCCACCAGGATGTTGATGCCCCAGCAGTTGGCCAGCCAGTTGGAGAAGTTGGCGTAGTAGTGGGCGGGGCAGCTCCACACGATGCCGCGGTAGCGCATCTTGCCCACCCACGCCTCGTCGCGGCGCTGGTAGGACTGCATCAGCAGGTCGTTGACCTTGCGGCAGGTCTTCATGACGCGCGGGTCGATACCGCCGTCCATTTCGTAGTTCCACTTGCGGAACAGCTCGTAGCTGGGGCCGATGATCTGGGGATAGGCGGTCTTGTTGACCTCCCATTTCTCCAGCTCATACCGCGTCTCCTCGTTAAAGCGCTTCATGGCGGAGAAATAGGCGTCCCAGCTCCACTTGGCGCCGGTCTGCTCCTCAATGAACTTGATGCACGCCCGGATATCCTCGGCGCCCATCTGCACCGTCTCCTCGTCCTCATACCGAACCGGGAAGCACAGGTGGAACACGGGCAGGTCGGGGAAGCGGCGGGACATATAGCTGGAGGCCATAGTGGAGCCGTCGCAGGGCATGGAGGAGGAGATAAAGCACTTGCCCATGTGGGGCAAGGCATCGATGACCAGCGCGCCGCACTCGGAGGACGGCACCGGGCAGCAGTCCGCCGGCAGGCCGAAGGACTCCACGGCGTCGATGTAGGGCACGCAGGTGAGCTGGTCGATCTCGGACACCAGGAACACCGGCATCAGCTGATAGGGGATACCCAGCAGGTCGGGGAAGCCGGCCATGATCTGGCCCATGGTCATCTCATCGAACAGAACGACCTTCTTGTTCAGCTCGGAGCTGTTGCCGTTCTTCTTATCGCACTTGGCCAGGAACACCAGATTTTCCGCCACATAGCGGAAAATGTCGTAGGTCATCAGGTGGCTCATTTTCAGGGCGTTGCCCCGTTGACCCATGGTGTTCTTATCCATGAAGCTCACGCAGCACATATAGGAGATCATCCAGCGATACCAGAACGTGGTGTTCAGGGCGGGTATCAGATCCTTGGAGAAGGTGGCCAACAGCATGCCCCAGACCTTCAGCCAGCCGGAGAAGTCGACGAGGGTGCTCTCCACGCCGCGCCACTCCCGGCGGACAGTGGCCATGTCACCCTTACGGTACAGGGCACCCAGATGCTTTTCGCCGTTGAGCAGCAGGTCCTTGCGCTCCGCGCAGGTCATGGCGGCAACGGTCTTGGCCTCCCGTGCTACACGGTTCATATTGTCAAGGAAATGCTCCTTCTGTTTCCTGCCAAAGGCTTTCCAGTCCGTCTCCTTGATGAGATCGAGAGCGATGGAGCCAAACTCCTTCAGGTTGGCGGCCTGCGCCTTCCAGTCCATCTCAGTCTTGGCGCGGAAGAATTCGGGATTGGGAAATTTCTTCTTGTCAGCCATCAGTTGGCACCTCCGTTCTGCTTGTGGAGCTTCTTGATCTCCAGCGACTCCACAAAGGCCTGCACGCGGGTCCGCAGCTGGCCGGAGTTGCCGTTGTTGTACAGACGGTCGATGCTCAGCACCGGCCAGTCATACTCCTCATGCATGATGTGGCTCACCAGCGCGCGCTCAAAGCCCCAGTAGTCGCAGTATTTCATCTGCTCATAGATGATGCCGTCAGCGTGATACTCCCGTGCCAGGCGGTCCGCCGTCTCGCGGCGCTGCTGCACCTTCTCATCGGCGATGTAGCGGGCGCATTCGGAGTGCTGCATGATGTGCATGCAGATCTGGGGCAGGGCGTCCTCATCGTCCTTCAGCTCAATGATCTCCCGCCCGGGAGTGGAGCCGAAGCAGTACCGGTCGGACACTACCAGTGCGCCGCAGCCCTCGATAAGCTTCGTCAGCTGAGGGTCGTCGATCTCGCTGCCCACGATGGCCACGCGGGCACGGAAGGCGGGCTTGGGATCCGGCTTGCGTTTTTTCAGCTCCGTCAGCGTCTCTCGCAGGTAAGGCAGGATCAGGTACTTGGGACAGGTAAAGCTCACCAGGTTCAGCACGTGGAACTCATAGCCGGTGATGACCGGGTTTTCCTCCTTGCGCAGCTCGCCGATCTCGCTGATGATGGAACAGACCTCGTTGTGCTCCTTCACCGCCTGACGGATAGCGGCATCTGAGGTATCCACGCCGTACTTTTCCGTCAGGGGATCCAGCACCCGGCGGCGCATCTGCTTGACGTAAGAGTCCAGCGTGTAGTCGGTGATCTTGTAGGGGATGTCGCAGTGGGTGACAAAGAAGTTGGGCTTGTCATTCATCTGCAGAATTTCAAAGTGCTCCATGGCGCGGTTCATCATGGAACAGGCGTCCACGCCGGCCAGCGCGTCCAGGAACTGGTAGCCGCCCTCCATGCCGCGCTCCACCAGGGCGCGCGCATATTCACAGGTGTAGTTGGACATATAGTAGGTAGCGATGTCCAGTGAACCGGTGCGGGGGGCGCGGAGCCGGACGGAGAAGCAGCCGGGCAGGTTCAGCAGCGGCTCAGGCATATGGTAGCAGGTATAGCCGATGGCCAGCTTCCCCTCCGCCTGTGCCTGTTTTACCAGATCATTGTCGGCATTCTCCAGCAGGCTCTCGAAGTAGATCAGATGCTTCAGGTCTCTCAAGAATTACACCTCTCTCCTAATGTATTTCAATTATAAGATCTCCAGCTTGGTCAGGGCTTCGCGTGCGCCGCGGATGACAGGGGCATCCTCCGGCAGATCAAAAACACTAAGACCCTGGATATCATTGGCGGCGTGCTGTGGGTCGCTGCCGATGGTGGCCAGTATCTCCGTGCCGTTGATATGGATGTAGGGAATCAGCGCCGGGTCCGTGACCCGATTGACGATAGCGCCGCAGCGGTCGTACATCACCAGCTCGTCGGCCACCCGCTTGATGGTGTCGATGACCTGTGTACCCTTGCGGCTGGGATCGGTGATGAGCACCAGATGCGTCACCTTCTCCATCACCCGGCGGTTGATCTGCTCGATGCCGGCCTCACCGTCGATGACCACGTAGTCAAAGTCGTTGGCCAGCAGGTTGATGACCTCCTTCAGATAGGCGTTCACCTTGCAGTAGCAGCCCGCTGTCTCCGGCCGACCGATGGCGAGAAACGAGAACCGCTGCTGCTCCACCATGGTGTCGAAAATGCGGTATCGTGCCTCGCTCAGCAGCTCGATGGCCTCCCGGGGCGCACCGTCCTCCACCGAGGCCACGATGCTCTTGCGGATGTCGTCCAGCGTCTCTTTCACCTCAACGCCCAGCGCGGTGGACAGTCCCACCGCCGGGTCGGCGTCGATGGCCAGAATACGCTTGTCGGGGTACGCCTCGGTCAGCAGCCGCACAAAGGCGGCGGAGATGGAGGTCTTGCCCACGCCGCCCTTACCGGCGACGGCGATGATCTTGGGGGAGTGCTCCAACAAGTCTCACGTCCTTTCGTGTTACCCGCCGCCGTCATTTCTGACCGAAATGGCGGCTATGCCACAGAAGTACGCGGGTTTGTGCAGTATTGTTAAATTCCTAACATCATACTACCACAAATACCGGCAAATTGCAATGAAAGTTTCGGCATTTTGCTGCATTTTTTGGCAGTATTGCGCCACTGGCCGGGGGAAAGGGGCGTGTATATTTTGCGGCGTTTTTACGCCTTTGCCCCTTTGACGCGGCGGCCATACCGTGCTATAATACGGGATAAAGTATTATCCCCCTCTTGAAAGGAGAGGCTTTATGCGTATCATCGATCTGGAGACCATTAACCAGGCCATGAACAACGAGACGCAGTTCGTCCTGCGCTGCGAGGAAGTATTCCACGACAAGGTATCCTCCGCCGCGGCGGCTGTCCTGTCCGCCGGGCGTGAGCGCCGCATCGTGGCGCTGACCGGCCCCTCCGGCAGCGGCAAGACCACCACCGCCATGCGCCTGCGCGACTACCTGGAAAATCTGGGCGTCAAGGTCTGCCTGCTGAGCATGGACAACTTTTTCCTGCCCCTGGACCAGCGTCCGCTGGAGGCTACCGACTGGGAGTCCCCTTACTGCGTCAACGTGGACCTGCTGGTCAGCTGCATCGGCCGCCTGCTGGACGGCGAGCAGGTGGATATTCCCTGGTACGATTTCAAGACTGGCACTACCGGCGGCTATAAGCCCATGCAGGGCGACAAGGAGTGCATTGTCATTGCCGAGGGGATCCATATGCTCAACCCCCTGATTTTCGATAAGATCCGCGGCGCGGCCACCGGCATCTATGTGGCGCCCCGCACCCGTATCCTCACCAATAAGGACCGCGTGGTTCGTCCCGAGCAGCTGCGCGTGGCCCGCCGGCTCATCCGGGACTACAACACCCGGGGCCACTCCCTGCGGGAGACGGTCGAGCGTGCCGAGAGCGTCAACGCCGGCGAGGTCAACTATATCCGGCCCTTTAAGAGCAACGCCGCCATTCACATCGACTCCTTCCACGACTATGAGCCCTGTATCCTGGCCAAGTGCCTGGCCAACATCCCCAATTTCCGGCAGGAACTGACGCCGGAGTATATGCAGGAGCACGACCTCACCGACCTGGTAGAGGTGGTGGAGAGCGTCCCGCCTTTGCACACGCCTTATGTGCCGCTGAATTCCATCGTCCGCGAGTTCGTGGGCGGCAGCAGCTATGAATATTGAGCAATAAGGGAGGTATCCTAACTATGAGCAGAATCATTACCATCAGCCGTGAGTTCGGTTCCGGCGGCCGTGAGCTGGGCAAGCGTCTGGCCAAGGCCCTGGGCATTCCGTGCTACGACCACGAGATCATCGAGATGATCGCCAAGGAAAACGGCTTCAACGAGGACTATGTGGCCAACGTGGGCGAAAAGAGCATCGAAGCCGCCTATCCGCTGACCATCGGGCACCGCTTTGGTATGCAGCCCTTCCAGATCATGGAGCAGCCCATCCGCGTGGCAGTGGCCCAGCGCCAGATCATCGAGAACTTCGCTAAGCAAGGCGACTGCGTCATCGTGGGCCGGGCCGCCGATGTTATCCTCAAGGACTACGACCCGCTGAACATCTTTGTCTATGCGGATAAGGACTCCAAGATCGAGCGCTGCCAGCGCCGTGCCCCGCAGGGTGAGCATCTGACGCCCCGGGAGATCGAGTCTCGTATGAAGCAGATCGACCGCAACCGTGCCCAGCACCACCAGATGTACAGCGACAGCAAGTGGGGCGACAAGGGCTCCTACGACCTGTGTATCAACACCACCAAGCGCTTTGTCAAGGATATCGTTCCGTCCATCGCCAAGTTCTGCGAGGACTGGTTCAATTCCCACGGTTAATACATAAAAGACCCGCGCTGCGGGCCTTTTACCGCAGAGAGGAAGGAGGCTGTTCTGTGAAAGTCCGTCTCAATGACGATCCCGAGATCGTGAAAACCATCCGCGAGGGCCTGAAACGCACCGGCGGCTACTGTCCCTGCCGTCTGGCCCGCACCGAGGAGAACAGGTGTATGTGCAAGGAGTTCAAGGACCAGATCGCCGACCCGAACTTCGAGGGCTACTGCCACTGCCGTTTGTACTACAAGGAGAAATAAAAAACCGGGCCGATGGCCCGGTTTTTTATTTCTTGATAAGCTCCTTCACCAGTCCGGCCACGGTCAGCACCACGCCGCCGATAAGCATGAAGTCCGCCAGGTTCCACACCAGCGCCCGTTTTTTGGCCTTTCGGTGGGGGAATTGCAGATAGTCCGTCACGCTGCCCCGCCGCAGCCGGTCCCATTGGTTGCTGATGCCGCCCAGCAGCACCGACAGAATGCCCAGCTGTGCCGCGAAGGCCCGCTTGCCCAGCTCCGGCAGCAGACACGCTGCCGCCGCCAGCCATACGCCCAGCGGCAGCCAGCGCAGCAGCTTCTCGTGCTTCTGTCCCAGCCCCAGAAAGAACCCCCGGTTCTCCAGATGGGTCAGGCGCACATACCGACGCTCCCATTTCAGCTTCCCCGTCCGGGACAGATATTTCAATATCCGGTCGGCGGCAAACAGCGCCGCCGCAATACCGATGGCTATGTACATCCGTTACCTCCGTCCCCGCCGCACGGTAAAGCCGAACACCAGGCCGCACAGGCCGCCTACGATGTGGGCGATCTGGGAGACGTTGTCCTGCTTGAACAGTCCGTCCATGATCTCGCCGCCCAGGTAGAAGATGACCACCAGGATCAGCGTCACGGGGATCTCGCCCTTCCGCGCCGCCGTAAAGGAGGACAGCACGATCATCATGAACACTACGCCGCTGGCACCCAGCAGCGCCGTGTGGGGAAAGAAGATAAAATTCACCAGGCCGGTGACCAGCGCCGTCAGCGCGATCATCCACACCATGGTGCCGCTGCCGTATTTCTCCTCCAGACCGGGGCCCACCAGCAGCAGGAGCAGCATATTGCCCATGTAGTGGTCATAGCCGGAGTGCCCCAGCACATGGCCGAAAAAGCGTACGTATGTCAGAGGGTCGGCCAGAGAGGACCGGTACACGGAGAAATACTGCGTCGTGGCGGCACCGTTGGTCCAGTTGCCCAGCAGCAGGGCGATCAGGCTCAGCAGGGCAAAGGATAATATCACCGGCGCGTTGAAGCGAATAATGATCTTTTTCAAGCAGGATACCTCTTTTCAAATACGTTTGAAAAGAGTATACTATACATTCAGAAAAAAGTAAACCAAGGAGGGCCTGTGCCGTGAAAAAATGGGTGAAGATCATTCTCTGTGTTCTGCTGGCGTTGTTGCTGCTGGCGGGCGGTTATGTGGCCTATGTGTTTATCGACTATCACCGTATCGGCGACCAGATGCTGACGCCGGTGCAGTCCACCGATGCCGCCCGGTCCGTCGATACGAATACGGCCTATACGGTCGTTTCCTGGAACATCGGTTTCGGCGCTTACGAGGACGACTACGGCTTTTTCATGGACGGCGGCACGGAATCCCGCGCCTGGTCAAAAGAGCGCCTGACGGCCAACATGGACGCTATCGCCGGGTACCTGAAGCAGCAGAACGCCGACTTCTGCCTGCTGCAGGAGGTGGATATCGGCTCCACCCGTACCTACCATGTGGACGAACGCGAGCCGCTGTATGCCGCCCTCTTCAACAAGAGCAGCGTTTTCTGCCAGAATTACGACTCGCCCTATCTTCTGTATCCCCTGACCGCTCCCCACGGAGCCTCCCGGTCCGGCCTGCTGACCTTCTCTCCGGCGAATATCACCGCAGCCGACCGCGTGGAGCTGCCGGTGGAGTCCGGCTTTATGAAGCTTCTGGACCTGGACCGCTGCTACTCTGTCAGCCGTGTCCCCGTCTCCGGCGGCGGTGAGCTGGTGCTCTACGACCTGCACCTCTCTGCCTACACCAGTGACGGTACCATCGCCACGGAGCAGCTGGCGCTGTTGCTGGCGGATATGCAGGCGGAGTACGAAAAGGGCAGCTGGTGCGTGGCCGGCGGCGACTTCAACAAGGACCTGCTGGGGGACTCCTCCGCCTATTTCGGCGCGGCGGAGCAGGAATATTCCTGGGCGCAGCCCATACCGGAGGGCGTGTTCGACAGTTATGACGTGCAGATGGTGGCGCCACTGGACGAGAACGATCCGGTGCCATCCTGCCGCAACGCCGACGGTCCATACCACGACGGCCAGTATGTCCTCACCGTGGATGGCTTCCTGGTCACCCCCAATGTTGCCGTGGACAGTGCCGCTGTTTTGGATACAGGCTTTGCCTACTCCGATCACAACCCGGTACAGATGACGTTTACCCTGCAAAAGTAAGCAAAAGCACCCCGTCACGGGGTGCTTTTTTTCACCGTAAAGCAGGAAGGCGCGCGTCTATTCATAAAAATTTCGAAAAGGGGGTTGCAAAGATGTCCGTTATGTGGTAACATACGTCCATCAATTAGATACAGCCCGATGAACCGCCCGGAATGGAAAGACCGGACGGGGAGGGAACTCTGGAGAATCCCATTCAGTTGGGTGCCGAAGGTGCAAGGCGCGCGAGCGCCGAATCTCTCAGGCAAAAGGACGGAGCAGACGAGTTTTTCGCTTGACCAGACTTCTCCAGAGTTGCCGTTTTCCGGCAGCTCTATTTTTTATGCAAGGAGAGAAATTGTATGTTAGAAAGTGT
Source organism: Vescimonas sanitatis (assembly GCF_049060325.1). Taxonomy (NCBI): domain Bacteria; kingdom Bacillati; phylum Bacillota; class Clostridia; order Eubacteriales; family Oscillospiraceae; genus Vescimonas; species Vescimonas sanitatis. Next base: position 44,096 of record NZ_JBMGPW010000010.1, read on the forward strand.
ATTGTTCCCCATCGTATCCAAGATCAACGAGTACCTCAGCAACTATATCCTCATCTTCCTGCTGGTGGGTGTGGGCCTGTGGTACTCTATCAAGACCCGCTTTGTCCAGGTCCGCTGCTTCGGCGAGGGCATGAAAAAGTTTTTCGGTGAGATGAACCTCCGCGGCGGCGCCCAGAAAAGCGGCATGACCTCCTTCCAGGCGCTGGCCACCGCCATCGCCGCCCAGGTGGGCACCGGCAATATCGTGGGTGCCTCCGGCGCCATCCTCACCGGCGGCCCTGGCGCCATCTTCTGGATGTGGATCATCGCCTTCTTCGGCATGGCCACCATCTATGCCGAGGCTACCCTGGCCCAGAAGACCCGTATCGTTGAGCCTGACGGCAATATCAAGGGCGGCCCGGTCTATTACATCACCACCGCGTTCAAGGGCGGATTCGGCAAATTCCTGGCGGGATTCTTCGCTGTCTCCATCATCCTAGCCCTTGGCTTCATGGGCTGCATGGTCCAGTCCAACTCCATCGGCTCCACCATGCAGACGGCCTTCGGCATCCCCTCCTGGATCGTGGGTATCGTCCTGGTCATCATCTGCGCCATCATCTTCCTGGGCGGTGTGCAGCGTCTTGCCGCCGTCACCGAGAAGCTGGTGCCTATTATGGCGGCGATCTTCCTGCTGGGCGGTCTGGTGATCCTCTGCGCCCGCATCAAGTACGTCCCTTCCACCTTCGGCATGATCTTCAAGTATGCCTTCCAGCCCCAGGCCATCATCGGCGGCGGTATCGGCTACGCCCTCAAGACCGCGATCTCCCAGGGCGCCAAGCGCGGCCTCTTCTCCAATGAGGCCGGTATGGGCTCTACGCCCCACGCCCACGCCCAAGCCAATGTGGCCCACGCCCACGATCAGGGTGTCGTGGCCATGATCGGTGTGTTCATCGACACCTTCATCGTCCTGACCCTGAATGCCCTGGTCATTATCTGCACCCTGTACACCGCTGACGGCCCTCTGGCCAACGGCTACTTCGGCGACATCACCGCCACCCTGGGCAAGACCAACCTGGCCCAGACGGCTTTCGGCTCCGTATTCGGCGCCAGCCTGGGCGCCAAGTTCGTGGCCATCTGCCTGCTGTTCTTTGCCTTCTCTACCATCCTCAGCTGGAACCTGTTCGGTAAGATCAACGCCAACTACCTTTTCGGCCGCAAGAACAGCAAGCTCTGCAACGTGATCTACACCGTTATCGCCTTGGTATTCATCTTCCTGGGCACTGTCTCCGGCAGTGACTTCGTCTGGGAAGTCACCGATATGTTTAACAACTTCATCGTCCTGCCCAACGTTATTGCTCTCTTCGCCCTCACCGGCATGGTCATGGCCAGCCTCAACGAGGTCAACAAGGGCAAGCAGCTGAAGGTCTGAATAAGCAGGGGAGAGGCGTAAGCCTCTCCCCGTAATTCTCCCTTTTGCAAACCGCGAAAAAAACAAAAATTAGGGGTTGACATTTTCGAAAATCCCTGCTATATTATACAAGTCGGCAGCGCCGACCACCCGATGTGGGGGTATAGCTCAGCTGGGAGAGCAAGTCACCGGCAAAGCAACCCGCAATCTCATCCTCGCATCTCAAAAGTAAATATCTTGGAAACCCGGTAAAATCAAGGGTTTCGGCTCCATGGGGGTATAGCTCAGCTGGGAGAGCGCTTGAATGGCATTCAAGAGGTCAGCGGTTCGATCCCGCTTATCTCCACCACAAAAAGGAAACCACGACATCCGTCGTGGTTTTCTTTTTGCCTCTATCCGGAAACCCGTCTCAATTTGAGACGGGTTTCGGCAGCTTATTCACTTTCCTCTGTTTCCTCCGGGAGAGCCTCTGTACCCTCCGGCAGTTCCGCTGCGCGCTCCTCCTCGGTAATGGTGGGGATAAACGCCTTCGCCAGCTTGCCCTTGCCGCGCTGCTTGATATAGAAGTACCCTATGGTACTGAACACCACCGCGCCGATGAAGTTCACGAACAGATCCCCCATGGTGTCGTACAGCCCGATGTCCAGGTATCCGCCGAGCCCCAGATCCTGCCCGTTTATCGTCACCGAGGTGATGCCGTCGATGGTCACGGGGATGTTGCTGTTGGTGGGATCCAGCATCACCGAGGTGATGGCGTTCACCACCGTGTCCTTCTGCATATCCATCATGAACAGCCTGTCCATGCCGAACTCGAAGAACTCCCACAGTACGCCCACGGTCATGGAGAAGCAGAACGCCGCCACAGCCACATAGATAGGGGACAGCTGAAACTTGATCTTGCTGTTGCGGTTGAGAATGTCGATGAGCGCGAACCCCGTGGCGGCGCACAGAAATCCCGTGGTGGTGTGCAGCATGGAGTCCCAGTGCGGATAGGTGATGAAGTAGCACTTCAGCTCGCCCAGTATCTCCGATGCGAAAATAAACAGCAGTATGATGATCTCCAGCGTGGACGGCAGCTCAATGCCGAAGTTCTGCTGGATAAAAAACGGCAGGACAAACAGTCCCAGTACCAGCAGGCAGATAAACGCGCTCTCATATTCGCCGCGGATGATGGAGGACACCAGCGTAGCCAGTACGATCAGCCGCAGTACGGTGTATACGGCGAACACGGTGGGCTGCCGCCTGATGACGGCCTTCAGCTGCGGGCCCAGGTGCCGCGGGGCCTTTTTCTTACGTTCCATAGTGTATCCCTTTCTGCGTGTCATTTCCATTTTCCGGTATTATACCGCAAAATACGAAGAAATACAATAAAAATGACAGCGCGGCCGGGCCGAGCCGACCTTCGTCAAGCGTCTCGTGCGCCCAGTAGGATAGAAACAGCGCCCCGCCATCTGGCGGGGCGCTACTGTATGCGTTTGTTACTTTGTGCCGAAAATACGGTCGCCGGCATCGCCCAGACCGGGCACGATGTAGCCGTGCTCATTCAGGTGATCGTCCAGCGCACCGGCGTAGATGTCCACATCCGGGTACAGCTTCTGGATGTGCTCAATGCCCTCCGGGGCCGCCACCAGCACCATCAGCTTGATGTGCTTGCAGCCGCGCTTCTTCATCTCGCCGATGGCCTCCGCGGCGCTGCCGCCGGTGGCCAGCATGGGGTCCACGATCAGCACATCGCGCTCGGCCACGTCCTTGGGCATCTTGCAGAAGTAGGGGTGCGGCTCCAGCGTCTCCTCGTCGCGGTACATACCGATGTGCCCCACACGGGCGGAGGGCACCATCCGCAGCACACCGTCCACCAGACCCAGGCCCGCACGGAGGATAGGCACCACCACGAACTTACGGCCCGCCAGCGTGGGCGCGTCCATCCCGCAGATGGGGGTCTCGATGTGCTTGGTGGTCAGGGGCAGGTCACGGGTGGCCTCATAGGTGATGAGCATACCGATCTCGGATACCAGCTCCCGGAAATCCTTGACGCTGGTGTTCTTGTCCCGCATGATGGTCAGCTTGTGCGCCACCAGGGGATGGTTCATGATGTGGACCTTCTCGCTGTACATGATGTTATCCTCCGTGTATATGAAATTTTAAGGGTATACGTTTTATTCCGCCGTCAGGGACAGCCCCTTGGCCAGCCGTTCGCGCTCCGCCTGGCTCAGCCGCAGATACACCGGCTGCAATTCCTGCGCGGAACACGTCAGCCCCTGCGCGGCAAGATGCTCCGCCGCCAGCGCCACGCCCGCGGCGCTCTGCTGCCGGTGCAGGGGAGAGGCCAGCCGGCACCCGATCCCCGCTTTCTGCAAAAAGTCGTACAGCAGCACCGCGCCGTCGCCCACGATGAGCTTTGGCTCCGGCATGGCGGCCAATTCCTCCGCCACCAGCTCCATAGCCACGGCCCTGTCCGCGCAGAGCCTTGTAACGCAGCCGTTTTCTGTCCGGAACAGTGCGTTGTATATCTGCTGCCGCCGTGCGTCCATAGCGCCCACGACGACGCCCTCGAAGTCTGTGACGCCATAGGCCATTGCCTCCAGCGTGGATACGCCGCAGCAGGGCAGCGCCTTGGCCCACGCCAGCCCCTTGGCCGCCGACACGCCGATGCGTATCCCGGTAAAGCTCCCCGGACCCTGTGCCACGGCGATGATGTCTATATCGTCCATCGTCAGCCCCGCGGTCTTCAGCATCCCGTCCAGCAGCGGCATCAGCGTCACGCTGTGGGTCAGCCCCCGGTCCTGATACGCCTGGGCCAGCAGTGTGCCGTTTTCCGTCACGGCCACGGATACACTCTTGGCGGAGGTCTCCAATGCCAGTATTCTCACTGTCACTCGCCTCCCGTGATGGTGATGATGCGGTCACTCTCGTCTGTACCCCGGGCGATGTCCACCCACAGGGTGTCAGCCGGCATAGCGTCGTCCACGCGCTCGGACCACTCCACGGCGCACACGCCGCCTCGTGTCAGATAGTCCTCCCAGCCGATGTCGAACAGCTCGTCAGAGCTGCCCAGCCGGTACATATCAAAGTGAAACAGCGACGTTGCGCCGTCGTATTCGTTGACAATGGTAAACGTGGGGCTGGTGACCCGTCCGGCGCAGCCCAGACCTCGGGCCAGCCCACGGGTAAAGGCGGTCTTGCCCATGCCCAGTCCGCCGCGGTAGGCCACCACTGTACCGGGGCGCAGCCGCCTGCCCAGCATTTCGCCGATATGCTCTGTCTCCTCCGGACTGTGGGACAAATATTCCATCGGCGCGGCCTCCTTTACCTCAAATCGACTTATTATAGCACACCGCCGCCGAAAAGGAAAGAGCGAAACCACCCAAGTCGAATAAAATGTTCCGCCGCGGGGCGGTCATGTTGGCACAGCAAGAGTGCCGCGCACAAAAAGAAGAGGCACACGTTTGTGTACCTCTTCTTTTTGTGAATGGGCTATAAAAAGATGTTCTTTCAAATTTACGTTATGGTTTTGATCTCTCACATTCTTATTTTCCTTATCGGATCAGCTACTCCTTTATATTGGTTAGTACTATTCCAAGTTGCGTTGCTAAAGTTTCAAGGTAATCGATATGGCAGCGATTCGCACAATAAGTAACAACATATCCGTCTTTGTCTGCTATGATTGTTTCGGTTTTTCCTGTTTTTGTGTTACGGTAGACCATTCTCTCACCCTTATGCAAATAAGTCTCTTTGCCGTTTTCAAGATCCACTTTATATTTGCTAAGTACATTTTGGTAGTATTTGTTAAACAACTCGCTTGCCTTTTCAATATCACCGCTTCTACCATAAATTATTGCTTCTTCAAGAGTGATTAAGTGATTTCCGAGTTGATCAAAGGACGGATAGTTTGCTCGATACAGCAAGATAGATTTGCGGCTATTTAGAACATCAAAAACAGGGATTACATATTTTTTAATTCGCTCAATAATGTCTGCCGCTATCATTTTTGGATTTTTTCGCAAGTCATAAAATGTATCTTCGCCATCTATTAAAGAACCAAGGCGAGTTCGTATATTACACTCGTATTCGTGATAATACTTTTTCATCGGTTCTGAAATTTTAAATTTCTTTTCTGCACATTCAGGAACACGAATACCTATATTGATCCACAGTTTTTCACGAATGCCTTTCTGCGGGCACCCATTCTGGAAATGAATTACTTGCGAAATATCTTCCTCAACAAATCGATGTATCGTTCTGCCGAATTTGTGAAAGCCTAAAGGTTTTAGATATTCGTATACGACCTCTTGAATTGTATCTACGCACTCTGTTGAGGATATCTTTTTTCTCCTTAAGGGATGTAACATTAAATCACTGCCTTTCAGCATATTATAACACGAAACCAAAGGTCGAAAAGCTTTGGGGTACATCCACCGTCATCGGTCTAAGATTATAAATAAAAACACCATTGAACTTGAACTTAAGGGTTCAGATATCAATGGTGTCTTTATATGCAAAGGACGGTTAAAATCGATATTTTTGTTTTTGGTGCAGAAGGTGCCGCAGCTTATAAAACAGGGCCGGTCTGCTCAATGCCAGCTTCCTGTGCTGGGGCAATATTCAACTCAGGCAGATCGTTCAGATAGCGTTCCACATTCCGGTAATGCACTCCATTTTCCAATGCGACATCCTCGCCGCGGTACAGAACATATCGCCCTCGGATCGGGCCAAACCGCTGTTCGGTCTTATCACATTTTTCCTGGTCAAGCAGATGCCGGTATTGTGCCGGGACCTGTTTGCCACTGTGCTTGATCTCGAAAATCTCGCAGCAGTTTTCCTTCTCGTCATAGATCACCATGTCAAACTCGCCAACCGCAAACTGCAGCTTGAACACCCGGTGTTCTCTGTCAGCCGACTTCATGGTTTCCAGCAGGACAATATCCTCCAGCATCCGTCCCCGTACTTCTTCGAGGATCCTGCCCGCAGCCTGGGTCTTCTCCAATTCGCTGAGAGCTGAAAAGGTCTCGTCCTTCATCAGCGAGTGGACAAGAGCCTGTGCCTGACAGTATCGCATCCCCGGCTGGGTAAACAGGATGTGTTCCACAGGTTTTGCTCCTGGGTCAGCGGTTTCAATGGGACAGTTTACGATCAGTTCCAATGCGGAGAGATACTCTTTGATCTCCCGGATATGGGTATCTGTGATACCGATGGACTGTTCCTCTTTGTTGCGGATGTCCAGCAGCTCCATCAGGCGCTGGGTGACCGCTTCCGTATCGATATGATCCAGAATTTCGGTACGCTTTTCGGGGTCACGCTCTTTCCGAAGATTCGAGGCGGTCAGCCGTAGATCGTGAGATTGGAAGTCATCGGTCAGAACCGAGAGCAGGAACCGGTGGTTCATGTCCTCGATAATCCGGTTGATGGCGCTGGTCAGCTCACCGGCCTCATACAGAGAGTACAGGTGGCGGAAATGTCCGCCTGCCTCATAGCAGGCCAGGGAATGCTGAATGTTTTTGCAGATCGCTGTATCGATGTATCGCCGTGTGGACTCATCATCCCGGAAGGAGGCGTCCTGGGCGTTGACATCTTCATCATCAAAAGCAAGCTCACCGGCCCGCAGCGTCCCGCCATAGCGGATATATTCATCAATGCTGTCGATCCCCAGCAGGCGGCTGTATTCCCGGTATGGGATGAAGGTGGTGTGGATGGGCTTTGCCCGGTCGTAGAGCTCCTGATCCATCGCCAGCCAAAAACCGAGGGAGTCCGTACCGGAGAGGATGATCTTCATTCCCATCGCCGCAAACACATCGGAGAAGAGAGCCGCAGAATCGATGAAATCCCGCATCAGAGTGACCTCATCAATGAATACATAGCGGAAGCCCGCATCGAACAGTTTTTTCAGATCCCGGTTCATCATGGCCATGGTATCGCTTCTGCGGGCTTTGATATAGGCCGTGCGGCTGAGATCCTCTTTGCTCATTCGGGCGATGGCCTGCCGGAGCATGGTAGTCTTTCCGGTCCTGCGCAGGCCAAAAACCAGGCAGACCCTGTCGCTTTCATTGCTGTAGAGATAATCCTCCAATTGCCCGAAGCAGTCACGGAGGCCCCAGCCCTTTACGCCCTGCGACATGGCGGCCAATCCTTTACCAACAATTACACTGGTTTCAAAGTCCAACTTTGGCTGGCGCACTTTGGGCATCTTGGCTTGCAGCTCTTTCAGCTGTGCCTGCAATACTTTGCGCTGCTCTATTTGCTCCCGCAGCGGCTCCAGTTCGCCATCCCGCAGATATTGGCTGTGCTTCTTCCCATTTTCTGTCCACTGATGATAGTAGCGCGTCTTTCCGTTGATCGTCTTCTTGGAAATATAGCCGATGGGAAGGGCGGCGATCTGCCGCTCCAGTTCCTGAATCTTTTCTTTCATACCGCACCTCCATTCTGCTAAATTTATTATACCCCATTCCTCTTATATATTCAAGGGGTTATAAGGGGTTATATTGTTGTAAGCAGTGCCGCACAGAGCAATTTCTGTGCGGCACTGTTATGATTTTCTCGTTTACTCAAATTTCTAATCCGGAAATCTGCTCCCACTGGAGGATATATCTGTCATTGATGATCCGGTTGTCGTGGTAATGCCCGAAGAACCAGTATGTAAACTGGCACCGCTGATTGACCGTTTCCAGAAAATCGGTGAGCTGGTCACTTCCATAGGAGGGGTCGATTTTCCGCACGACACTGCTGGGACCGCAGTGGGACAGGATGCAGTCTACCTTCCAGTTTACCTGCTCCAGATTTTTCAGTGCCTCTACATATTCACGGGCATTTGGCATTTCTTCCGCCCACCAGGAGCGTCCTTTGACCCGGAACATTCCTCGCATTCGGCGCAGCAGCCAATACTTTTGTTCGAAGTCGGGGGCCTCCGGATCAAGGACGCCATCCTGAATGTCGTGGGAAGAGGCTCCTCCCATCGTGAACCAGGTAAGACCACCGAAGGTGAAGATCTGGCCCCTCATCAGGTGGAGGATATTTTCCCTCACCTCATGTACTCTGCCGCCGTGCCATTCTTTTTCCGGCAGGGCGTTCAGCAGGTCGAAGTTCTCATGGTTTCCGTCCACGAACAAGGTGGTGAAGGGTTTCTCAGCCAGCCAGTCCAGCCAATGCTGGTCTTTCTGGCCGCCGTCCCACAGCCCTCCAAAATCACCACAGATGATCATGTAGTCATTTCGGCCCATCTGCGTTTGCTGGGGGAAGTATTTGCTTCCGAACCGCTGGAAGCCGCCGTGGGTGTCACCAGTGATATAAATCATGCGGATCTCCTCCTTTGTATGGTTTGGGTGATCTCTGTTCCATCCTTAAAGCAGATGAGCAGGCTATCCTTGTCCAGCACCTTGATGTTGCTGACCAGTTGTCTGACCGTGAGTTCATCGAAATCCGTGAGGGCGCCGCTGGCCTGTTCCAATGCCATATCAAGTTCTGCCAGCCTGCTGTCGAAGGCCGCCGCGCCTCGATGCTCCTTTTCCAGCTCAGCTTTTTGGGCCATGAGCTTGGTTTTGGCCATGTAGACCTGTTGAAGTTCTTCATCATAGTCGGTACAGTCAGCGCCGGCACTGACGATCAGTTGGAACAGCTCCAGCTGGCGTTCCTGCAGGTTCCGGATCTGATGTTCCACGGCAGGTAGGCTCAGCGTCTGTTCTTCTCCGGCCAGGACTGCCGCAATACCGGCTTTTACTGCATCCTTGGCTGCCTGCATCCGGAACAGCTCGTTCATGGCGGAGATGACGGCGTCGTGGATGTCGCCCTCATCCAGAGTAGGAGATTGCTTGCAGATCTTCCTGCCATGTTCCAGCCGGTTCTGACACCGCCAGACGACCCGTTTGGCTCCTTTCTGCGTCCAGATCACCCGGCGGTAAGGGCTGCCGCACTCCCCGCAGACCAGCAGTTCGCTGAGCACATACTTTCCGCAGTATTTCCCAAGCTGCGTCTTCGCCTTGGAGGATGTTTTCTTGAGGCTGGACCGGCGGGCAATCTCCTCCTGTACCTTTTGAAAGGTTTCCCGGTCAATGATGGCCGGGTGACAATCATGGACATAGTATTTGGGCAGCTCGCCGTTGTTCACCCGCTTTTCTCTGGTGAACAGATCCGCAATGTAGGTCTTTTGGAGGAGGGCATCACCAATGTATTTTTCATTGCAGAGCATCTTCTGGACCACACTATCATGCCATACTGTTTTCCCTGTGGCTGTTTTGATCCCATCCGCCATCAGATCGGTTGTGATCTGCCGGACACTGTGTCCCAGCAGGAACCGGGAGAAGATGCGCCGGACAATGGCCGCCTGCTCCGGATCGATCTCCGGCTGGCCATCCGCACCCCAGCGGTAGCCGAGGAAGTTTTTACAGTGGTAATAGACCTTTCCGTCCTTGAAGTTCTTCCGGTGGCCCCACCTTACATTGCCGCTGAGGGATTCGCTTTCCGCCTGGGCCTGGCTCATCATGAAGGTGAGTATCATCTCGTTGTCCATGAATAGGGTGTTCACATTCTCTTTCTCGAAGTAGACGCCCACGCCATGTCGTTTCAGGCGACGGACATAGTTCAGGCCATCCAGCGTGTTTCGGCAGAACCGGGACACCGATTTGGTGATGACCAGGTCGATTTTGCCGCGCTCACAATCACGGATCATCTGGAGAAAAGCCTTTCGCTTTTTAGCCGAGGTACCAGTGATGCCCTCATCCGCATAAAGTCGGACCAGCGTCCAATCTGGATTGGCGTTGATTTTTTCCGTGTAGTATTCGATTTGGGCCTCGTAACTGGAGAGCTGCTCCTTTTTGTCTGTGGATACCCGGCAGTAAGGCGCGATCCGCAGGTGCTTGTTTCGAATATCCCGTTCTGTCATCTGAGGGTCAGCCGGGATCATGGTGACCAGTTTGGGGGTGGAGGCAGTTTGCTGTATGTTCATAAGGCACACTCCTTTTGATCTTTTTGGTGTAGACTGATCTCTCCGCCTTTTCCAATGCGTACCTGGGCTACTGCCGACTCAAAAACTTCCCACAGGGTTTCTTCGCTCTCTGGCTCCAGCTCCAGCTTCTGCCGCAGCAGTTCCAGCTTGTGTGTCGGTGTTGGATCGTTCAGTCCGGCATACCGCTCGGCAGCGGCGGCCATGATCAATGTTTTCATATATTCCGGATTGATGTCGGCCCGGTTAAAGCAGAGGGCCAGTTCATTTTCGATGCGCAAGGCATCTGTTGAAACAGGGGCGGCTTTGGGAAGCTGGATATGCTCAGGAGAATGAGCCAGCACTTTGAGTTTCTGCATCACTCGTTCCAAAATGATGCTGTCATCAAGATACACACTTCCGCCGCACTCTGGATTTTTACATCGCCAGCGTGGGCGGCCATGGGATTTGGTATCCCGTGTCATCTTTTCTCCGCAGAGAGCGCAGACTGCTTTGTTCCGTATGGGGATGATCTCGCTTGGGCATGGAGCGTAGGTATTCTGTTCTCTCCGCCGCAGGCGAACAGCGAGAAATTCCTCATCTGTCACCAGTCGGGGATAGCCGTCCATCCCGAGATACCGCTCGTTCTCCAAAATCCGCTTGACCATATGTTTGTTCCACTGGGCAGTATGTTGATGATAGCGCACACCTTGCCGGGCCATCTCGTCAGCGATCTGACTGTAGGAGCTGCCCAGCAGGTAGTGGGAGAAGATAGACCTTACAAACTTTGCTTCCTCCGGTTGGCAGTTGATCCTGCCGTTCTGAACCTGATAGCCGAAAGGTATTTTTCTTTGCCAAGCCATTTATCGCACCATCCTCTCTATGTTTTCTGACAGTTCCATCCCATTCAGCAGGCGGAATTTCAGCCGTTCCGGGCTGATAATGATGATCCGATCGAGCAGCTCTCCAAAGAGGTCCGAGGGAACCTCATCCAGCCATTCCGGACCATCCTCCAGATACTCCATCATTCGCTCTGTGTCATGGATCTGCCGGTCTTCACCGGCTGCCTCCAGAAGACGGCGGCGCAGCTTCCTGAGTTCCCGCAGTTTATGGTCGATCTCATCCATCTGAGATAAATAGAGAGCAGAATCCACATACCCTTTCGACTTCAGCCGAACAAGGACGAGATTCTGCTCTGAGATACGGGCTATTTCGTTGTCAATATCGCTGATCTTGCGGTTGGAGCGGAGTTCCCGTTCCCGCAGTTCCTGCAGTTGGCTAAGGGCAGGCCGCAGGACGGTTTCCTGACCAAACTTCAGCTTGTGATAGAGCCGCAGGACAGCCGCCGTAATTTCCGGTTCGGGGATCTGCGGGATGGGGCAGTTTGCTCTGTCCCCATCATGGCGGCGGCAGACCCAGTAAGTCTTTCCTCCTGTGATCTTTTTGCGGCAGAGAGACCCGCATTCCCCGCAGTAGATGTGTTTATCATAGAGGCTGCCCTTTTTTGTACAGTGTGCCCTCTGGAACTGCTCCTTGCGGGAGGACATCAGTTCCTGTACTCTCTGGAAATCCGCACAGCTTACGATGGCCGGGTGACTGTGCTCTACAAAGTAGCGGGGCTTCTGGCCAAGGTTTCGAACCTGCCGGAATGGAATCGTATCTGTGGCGCAGCTTTTTTGCCAGATCATATCTCCGGTATAAGTGATATTGGTCAGGATGTAGGCCACCGTACTGGGATGCCACTTCTCACGATTTCGGCCTCGGTCCACCCCGATCTGGTTCAGTTCCCTGGCGATATCATCCTTTCCCTGGCCGCTCAGATAAGCGGAGAAGATGCGGCGGACCACCTCAGCCTCCTCCGGTATGATCTCCAGATCCCGCCCTGCCAGCCGGTAGCCATAGGGGACGGAAGATGGGACAAACAATCCCTTTTCCATCCGCATACGGACACTGAAGCGCATATTACTGGAGTGGTTGGTCGATTCCATCTGGGCGAAAGCTCCATAGATTTGGGCAACCTGCTCCGAGGTCATCTTCCCGGTATCGATGTTCTCCTTCTCAAAGTGGATCGAAATACCCAGCCGGAGCAGTTCTCGCACGAACTGAATGTACTCCTGTGTGTTGCGTGCAAAGCGCGAGATCGATTTGCAGAGGACCCGGTCGATCTTTCCCTCTCGGCAATCGGCCATCATCCGGTTGAAATCATCTCGATTCCTTGCTTCCAGCCCGGAGATACCCTCATCGGCATAGATGTCTACCATCTCCCAGTCCTCTTTACCGGCGATGTGCTTGGAGTAGAAGTCTACCTGGGCGATGTAGGAGTTGACCTGATCTTCGGAGTCACTGCTCACTCTGGCGTAGGCTGCTACCCTCAGCTTTGCTTTTTCGGGGATTCTGGGGTCGATCACCGTGACCTGCGGAACTCTTGCTGTACTTATGTTTGTTTCCGTCATATCTTTTTTGACCTCCTTTCAGCAACACACACTACCACAGTCCTTCCGCAATAGCCATTACCAACACCAACGAAAAAGAAGTGGAAAGACTGGGCAATCAGCTATTCTCGTATAGAGCCTGTTCAGGCGAACAGCAGAGTGGGACGGAGCTTGCGCTCCAGCTCAACGCGGGACTTCTCCGCCTCATCCACTGTCAGCAGGCCCTTTTTGGTGAGCTGCTCCAGCAGCTTCAGCGCGGAAAGAAACACAAGGTTATCTTGAAGTTCTGTCTTAGTCATAAAAGCACCCTCCTGTTATGGAGGGGCCGCCCACCGGAGCCGATGAACGGCCCCGATCGTATGTTTCTTCTTCCTGGTCTATCTTTAAATGGCGGTATCCTGCGTGCGGGTAAAATCAGATGGTATTATAGATTGGGAGAAGCCCAACGCTGACTTCCAGCGCATGGTCAAGCTTGCACATTTGGTCTTCTCCAAGAGAACCAAGCTTATCCCTCAATCTGCTTTTATCGATGGTGCGAAGCTGCTCCAGCAGGATGATAGAGTCGCGGTAAAGACCTGGGACTGGAGCATCCAGGTTCACATGAGTAGGAAGTTTATGCTTACCTTTCCGGCTGGTGATCGCGGCTGCGATCACTGTGGGACTGTGCCGGTTGCCCACATTGTTCTGCAGAATGACCACAGGACGGATTCCGCCCTGCTCGGAGCCAACTACCGGCCGCAGGTCTGCATAGTAGATATCACCCCGGCGGATGTCCTCTTTGCGGTATGTTTCCATCATTTGCACCCCCTGTTTTTCTGGCTTAATACCACAAAAATAGGGACCGCTTCTCTGATAACCAGATCCCTTGCAGGATTGGAATGGTAACTCATACAGCAGTCATTCCGGTCAGTGAAAGGGCTGGCATAGAGCAGAAGCGATCCCCATTGCTTCTGATATTAAGACTTCACATTCGTGTTGTCTTTCTTTGGCGCTCGTATTCGACACTACTTCCCCAAGCGCAGGAGACTGTGCCACTGGCATCAGCTCCATAGGGCGACCATCTGAACCGCGGCTGGCTTCACCGCGTCATGGGACTCTCACCCCCGGCAGGATCTCTGTCGGCCGCCCTCATTGCTTGATCCCCATTTCGGTGGGGGCTGTGACTGGACGGAAGTATCATTGTCCCTGACGGAATCGTTGCGATACAGCTTGCCACAGGCTGTTTTGTGGACGGATGGACCCGCTTGGCACCTTATTTGGCCGTCGTTGATAGATGGTGATCAGCTGATTGACAAAACCGAACAAAAATGTATAGGTGTCTTCGTTTTCAACCCATGCCGCTCATCTACAGGTGGTCTTGGCGCATCCTCCAGCGTCGCTTGCTTTTTTCAAAAGCCCCGTCAGGAAAGTATTCAGACAATCGGATATTTGGTTTTCAAGGAACAAGTGAGAAGCAGTTCCTTCTCGCTTGTATAGGGGAAGATGTCGGCATTTTAATAACCCTCCAATTTCAATTTTCCAAAAGTTTTTTCAATTGCTTGAGGATGCGGACTTTCCGCTTATGGACCGCAGGCTGAGAGATTCCAAGCTCCCCTGCGTAATCCAGTTCGCTTTGGCCCTCAAAAAACAAACCCTGCACCAAAGCTTGATCCGCAGCAGACAACGCTGAAATCGCTTGGTACAGGGCCTCTTTCTTCATTTGTTCAAGGACGATATGTTCCGGAGTGTTGATGGCATCAATAAACTCCCGGAAATTTTCATAGGCGCCATCCTGACCGCCGATCATCCCGCTCATCTGGATCTCATGGTCAAAAAAACTCTGATCATTGTCCTTGATATTCCACCGGGTTCTGCAGTAAGTACGATAGACCTCCTCGGTCACCATGACTTCTTCATATTCCCGAGTGCAGGTGTTAAAAACAATAAGGGTAAACTTCCCGTTGGATTCCATGTGCCTTTCCTCCAAATTTCAAGATTTTGATGGCGAATCAAAATCTTGAAATCAGGGGTACTCGGCAATATAAGCCTCCCAGCCCATGCCGGCCCTCCCAATGCCGGGCAGAAAAATAGCCGGGGACGCATTTCTGCATCCCCGGCTGATCCCTGCCGCCATATTGCGGCAGGAATACAGCGGGCCGGGACACTTTACAGCGTCCCGGCCCTTGTCAGCTGGTCCTATTCATTTTTGCGCATACCTGCCACTGTACTGAGTATAGCAGAGGCAAAGTCGGAAGGGAGTAGGGATTTCGTCGGTTTTTCATCGGGAATCAATCGGGATAAAGTCGGGGCATCTCCAATTCTTCCTGAAGTTCCGGCACAGCATAACCAAAAAGGCAGAGGGACAATAAGAAGATCGCCTCACGCTTCCGGTCATAGAATACGCTTCGCTCCATATTCAACTCATCCAGCAGTTCCTTTTCTGTGCTGTTGAAACGGTGGATAAATTGTTTGGTCAGGATCTCATAGTAAAGTTCCCCCCGGTCAGGGTATCGTTTCAAGCGGAGAAGGGCACGGTCGATCACATCCACCAGCATCCGGTTTTCCATCACGCAGCAGACCCGTTCCTCAAACTCCTGCAGATCCATATCCGGGGCGAAACTCTGTAGATAGATAAGCCCGGTATCAGCGTCTTGAGCACCCAGCTCCCAGGCATACTCATGCAGTTCTTCCATCCGCTCACTGAGGACCCACACCACATCCCGGTAGATTTTCAAAATCAGCTTTACCCGATGATAGGCCAGTTGGCTGTCAAATCCAAGGGTCGCCATCTGTCTTTTGCATTTCTGCACAGTGGCGCTTTCTTTCCTCATGCCATTCTCCTCCTTCCTTGTTCGCTAAGCTGCGAACAAAATGCATACAACAAAGCCTGCGAACAGCGGAGCGGCTGCGCCCCTCTCTCAGGAGGAGGGGCCTTGCCGTACCAAACTTATATGAGATTGCGTGTTTCCAACCGAATACGCATGGCCTGCTTGGAGACTTGGAAGATCCGAGCCATTTCCGCAACCAGATGTTCATGGCTTCTGCCTGCGCGCAAACGGTAAAAACTCCTTTTTATTTGCGGCAAGGGCATGAGGAGAGCAGTAGCCAAGGCGTCAGCCTGCCATTCGACCAGACCATAGCTTTCATCCAAAGATGTTTTTCCTTCATAGGCAGCCACATCGCCTGTGCCAGAATACAGCTTCTGGTGCAGGACCCAGTGCCCCAGTTCGTGGGCGCAGGTGAACCGCAGCCTGCCGAGGAGCCTGTCCACACAAAGCCGCTCCTCCACTAAGATCGTTCCAGCTTTGACGGCGATCAAGCGGTAGCGTTTTTCATCTTGGTCATACAAAATGGCAGCGCCCTCATCGAAAATTGTTTCCCCAAGGATGCTCCCGTTCTTGCGTAGGCAATGATATTCCAGAGTTAGATCAAACTTGGTTTCTATGATAGTTTCAATGGGGACTGCCTGGGGAGGTCCGTCCAACAAAGCGGGATCGTACTCTTGCAGGATCTTCCGTCCAATGGTTTCAATTGCGTCCAATCGATACTTTGGTACAGACAAGAAAATCCCCCCTTAGTTCTGGCGGTTCTGCAACATTTCCATAAATGCTTTCCATTCCTCATCGGTAGCATCTACTTCTTTTGCCACTCTCAATGCTGCGCGGACGATGTCATGTTGGCGGATATAGTCAGGTAGATCGGCCGGAACTGTCTTCCTGGAATCTGCGGCTAAATCCAGCAGTATTTCATGCTCCTGCTTATCCAATTCCAGAAAAGAAGAGATACGCTCTACAAACGCTTCCTCTGGCGCCGGCCGGCGCCCCTGCTCAATATCACACAGGTACCCATTGGAGATACCGAGGTGTTTCGCGGTATCCCGGAGGTTTAATTTGGCCTCTTTGCGCCGTGTGCTGATGAAAGATCCAAAGGTCACTGGTATCCCTCCTTCATAGAGTTTCGCTGGTTTGCGAACATCTTGTTTATATTATAGCCAGTACATCTGTTCGATACAAGGATAAAAAAGGAAACGGAGGTCAGGTGTTAAAATTTCATAACACCTGACCTCCGTTTTAGAGAAAACTGCGGGCGATCCGCTTCATTTCTTCCACACACTCCTGGGGTGCTATGATCTGAATACCGCCCATAAATTTGAAGACCCAGCCGTAAAAGGTGCTGCTTGGATCGACTTCGATTTTTGCAGCAAAGTGTTCCTCGTCATATGGACGAGTGGGTACAGATTCTCCATAATGGTCTATGATGGTTTTCATCAGCTTGTTCTCGCAGAGCAGTTCAACAGAAATCGTGCGGTCAGCAGCAAACATATCAACGATCTTGTTGGTGTAGCCCGCCACATCAAAGCCTTCATCGGGGGTAAAGCCGGAGGGAAGTATCTTGATCCCCGACAGGCGGTCTACTCGGAAATGGGCCATCCGCTGGTGCTTGTAAGAAAAGCCAATCAGGTAATAGTGGTCATTCTTCCATTCCAAAGCATAAGGGTCCAGTTTATAGAGGTAACCGCCATGCTTGAGAACTCGTTTTTTCTCGGGCGTATATTCATAATACTGGAACTGTACCTGCCGCTTTTCCAAAATCGCCGTTTGGATGGCATCAATGATGTAATAGACTTGCTCATTGTCCGGTTTCACCCGACTGGATAAGCTGGCGAACTGCCGAAGCTGCTCTGCCTGATATGTGCCGGCTAAACGGCATAATTTCTGTACCAGTTCCTCGGATTTCTTTGCAGAAATGATCTTCGAGGATGCTACTGCATCTGTCAGCATTTTCAGTTCTGGATACTCAAACAGGCGGCTTCCCATAAAATATTGGTTTTGGGTACTTTTGACCACCACAATATCAATCCCTGCATCGATCAGCGCATTGGTATCTGCGTAAACAGTCTGCCGCACTGCCTGAATTCCTTTTCCATTCAGATGGGCAATGATGTCAGACACTGTGGCGGGATGGTTTTCATCGGTCCGCTCATAGAGAAACCGGAGTAATTCCAGTATCCGCATATTTGTTGAATTCTGCATACTTCACCTCCTCGATTCTTAAAATGGCCTATTTTGTATGGTGTCCAGCCCCAAAGACCAGAAGCAGGGCGACAGCACAGAGAAGCAGGCCAATCCAATTTCGATCCATAATCAGCTTGATCACCGCCACAAGCAGCAGTCCGCCCACCAGGAGCACAACGCCGTTCATTCAGCGTCCTCCCGAGGCATAGTTCCCCATGTGGATGTCCAGCACCTCTCTGGGCGGCTGGATCAGGGCGTCCTCATACTGGCACTTCCACTGGATCTCCCGGCTCATCTGGCCATCCGCCACGCCGTCTATGGTTTCACCATCCTCAATGGGATTATCATGCTTCAGAATATAGGACGCAACATTATAGGCGTGGTTTACCACCCAGTTTGGGTCCATGTCGTGGAAGTGGTACTGGAGGTCGGGCAGAAACAGGGTACTCATGCCCACCGTGTCGATGAGCATATCCTCAGTGCCCTCAATGTTAAAGAAGCGGACATTGACCCCAAAGCGGATGAACCGATCCGGACCCTCAATCTGATGGGAGCGTACATCCTCTGCCAGAAACAGCTTGCCGCAGTTCTGGAAATAGAATGCCTCACAGGTGGGGTACAGCTCCGCCAGAGCCTCCAAAAAGTCGGCGTCCAGGTTGGCACGCTCCAGCGCCGGAAGCGCCGCAGCCAGCATATCGGTGGCTACCACCTGATATTTGCACTCCCGGAAGATCCGCTCCCGGTCCTCCTGGCAGTCCCACATCTGGCTCATCAGGAAGGCATCAAAGCCATTGCCCTTGAACTTGTCGCATTTCATCACCATCAGCTGCACCGGGCATTTTCCGTCCTTGAACTCTGCAATATGCTCCTGTGCGGAAAAGCCAGCCATTTTCTTATCATAACAGAAGCACTCTGTTGATCCGATGTGCTTCTCCATTACGGCAGTCATTTTTTCTTTATCCGGCATTTCTACCGGCTCTTTGAACAGCATCTGAATGAGATAGGGGCCACCGGACTGGGGGCCTTTTTTGTCGTCCAGATTTTGCTGGAAAGCTTTATTGCTCATTTGGTTTCCTCCTTCTTTTCTGGGAACAGTTTCCACCGAAACTCCAGCTCTTTCTGGACAAACTCTTTCGGCAGGCCTTGGGGATTGGCGATGAGATACCAGGCCCGAAAGGTGCGCTTCTCTGGGTCTGTCTCCTGCCGGTAGAGATGATAGCCCGCCTCATCCTCCTGTGTCCACTGTCCTGTCTGCCGCATGGCCTGCACAAAGGGTTCCACCACCTGGTCCAGTTCCTCTTTGGTGCGGCTTGAGGCCCAGGCATGATCCACATCCTTGGCATGGGACTGGTAGAACAGCAACTTTCCAGTATGGGTCTTCGCCTTGCACTCCGGCGTTCCGCGCAATTCTGCCTGACGGCGGTACTCCGCCAGCTGTTCCACTGTCCCGTATCGTTCCACCATCTGCTCGTCCACATGGATGCGCCAGCTGTAGTCCTCCGCCTCGGTGAAGGGGGCGCAGACCGGCTGTAATGCCTCCACGGGGTCTGCCTCGAAGCGGTCGATGAAGTCGAGGTAGTGGGCTTGGATCAGGGGCAGGAAGGTGTCCAGGAGCCCGGTGTCCAGCCGCAGGTCCTCTGTCAGCATCCGAAAGAATGAACCGCCTGTTGTGGGTTCAATTCTGAAAGAGTAGAGGTAGTCATCTCCCTGCTTTATGATACAGCTGAAGCCCACCTCCACATTTCCATGGCCGATTTCGTAGTCTATGTAGTTGTAGTGGCTCCGGTCGAACCAGATCTGATAGGTCAGCCCGTTTTTAGTTTTCTTTTTGAAGTCGCCTTTTTTCAGCCGCTTCCAGCCCTTTTCCTCCAGGCCCAGGCCGTTCCACAGGTAGTCCAGAAGCTCCTGAAATATATCTGCCGGGCGTTTTTGTTCCATGGTCTCCACCTCCTTACAAAACTTTTTCTGGGGTTCAGCGGTCATTTGCAAATCAAATATGGAGCAGGGAAACAGAGGCACAAACCATCTCATTCCCGAGTCATTTTCTGCCGTCACAGGTCTGACTTATTTTGCTCCATTGCTTGGGCGATCTGTTTCATAGCCATGTCGATATAGAGATACACCCCATCACGATCACAGTGGAACAGGTTGGAGTAACATGTGCTTTCGTTCGGGTGAAGGGGATTCGGTTCCACTACTTCGGTGGCTTCCAGCAGACCAGTACCCAGTTCAGCCGCAGCAGTAAGAGCCTTTTTCAGAACAGCAAACTGCCCATCACTCCAATGTTTCTCCAGATCTTCCAGTACCTTTGGTTCCTGCTCCAGATCCCGGAGAATCTGCAAAACCTGATTTGGGGACAGGTACACGCCGGAGCAGTAGTTTTCCATGATCTGGTTCTTTGCCGGGTTGGGTAAGGCAGTGGGCACCACCTGCGCCCAGGGGGTGAAGTACCGCCCATATTCCAGCTTTTCTTCCGCCAGGAAAGAAAAAGCACTGCCTCTGGTGTAATAGTAATCCCGGAAAAAACCTTGGATCACTGCAATATAGAAACCATGGCTTTTGTCAAACAGCTCGTTGGATTCTGTTTCAGACCCAACCCGCAGGGTATCCAGATATTTTTCTGCATAGAAATCCTCTATTCCATACTGTGTGGCGAGTGCCAGCACCTTTTCCTCCTGTCCCTGCTGTATCCAGGTTAGGGGAGTAAAATACCATTCCTGTATTTCGTCTGGCGAGATCGGGTGAAAACTTACATCGTATCCCATAAAAGTCCTCCTTAGTAATCAAGCAAGATAGGCACCTGATGTTCCTCGGCAAACCGCATGGCCCGCCAGAACATGGAGAAGGCGAACTTGGCAAGGGACTGGGTGTCATACCGGGTGTGTTCCGGGATGTCCGCCTTGCTGTACTGTCCATCCGGGGCCAGGGTCCCGTCTACCGGGTATCCCTCGGTGTCTGCCCAGCCAAGGATGGTGTCCTCATCGGCCTGCCATGCCAGATGGTTCAGCTTTTCCAGCTCCTTCCGCAGACCACCCAAAGTAGCGATCATCGTCTGATCATCGGTGGGCAGAGGGCCTTGGAATAGAAAGCTGTCGGTGAGGGGAAGCCACCAAGTCGCGCCCCGAAGCAGGGACCACACCCGCTCCTCGTCCGATGCAAGGCGGGCAATCAGGGGATGCTCCCCGAAGTCCCAGTCCTTCTCCACGGTGAGAGGCACCGGTTCCTCGTATGTATGACAGGCGGCCACCAGCAGCATAGCGCCAAAGGCATCCCAATCCGGCTTATCGGTGTAATAGGGCCGCTCGTTGTCCTCCGGCCATGGAGTGTAGGGCGGCTGGTCCGGCTGGGAAATGGCGGCCAGGATCTGATCCCGCCAGTTCTCCACCGCCGCCTGAACCTCAGCCGGGGACAGCTCCTCCTCGTTGTCGGCGGGTTCTCCATCCGGCGTGATTTTCTGAAAGCCCCATTCATTTTCTTCCGCCCACTGCTGTGTGACGGTCTTCCAGTTGTGAGAATAGTACCGGGTCAATGTTCCGGCGTAGATATCAAGTCCCATGGTGATTCCTCCTTTTCTGCTTGGTCAAAGCCGTTCCAGGGTACAGTCGTGCCCGGAATGGTCCGTATCCAAAATGATTTCTGTAATGGTGTCCATCATCTCTTTTCCGAGATTACGGACGCTTTTTTCATAGGCCAGCCACTGGATGCGGATGGGCTGGCCATACTCATGCCGCCCAAAACCGCCCCGGAGAATGTCATTGAAAGCGTCCAGGTTCCGACCGATCTTCCAATCTAAGCCGCAGGTGAACACCTGCTCCACCTCGTCATAAAAACCGGCCATGTTAGAAAAGCGGCGGCCGTCAATGGTGAACACCTCTCTCATGTCCATATAAACGGCTCCTTTAAGTCATATTTCTCCATGATCTTATTTTCCAAGGCTTTATAGGCATCCATATCCTCTGGCTGCGCTGGAATACCCTTTTGCCAATAACCGTTCCCATAGTAGAAAAACATAGCCCAGTAATAAGGCAGGTCATGGCTGAATATCGCCACTCCCATGGCATCGGCCACTGGCTCTGCCAGCGGTGAGCGTTCCACGATCTGGGAGGCTTCCTCATAGGAGATCCCCACCAGCTCCACCAGCAGGTGCTTCACCAGTTCACAGAAGCTGTACTGGTTGAATATGACCTGACCATCCTCATCTTTGAACACAAGTCCATCTCTCACCATGGTATTCTGCTCCGTTTCTTACTCCTCGTCCCCGGCCTTGAAGTTGTAGATGGGGCGGATGACCTTTACCACATCCGCCGTGGGGCCAATGTTGTCCAGAATATCCTGCATCCCCTTGTAGGCCATGGGGCACTCGTCCAGGGTGGCCTTGTTCACCGAGGTGGTGTAGACCTCTGCCATCTGCTTTTTGAATTCAGACACCGTGAAGGATTGCTTGGCGTCCGCCCGGCTCATCAGCCGCCCGGCGCCGTGGGGAGCGGAGCAGTTCCAGTCCTCGTTGCCCTTGCCCACACAGAGCAGGCTCCCGTCCCGCATATTGATGGGGATGAGCAACTGCTCACCCTCCTTGGCGGACACAGCCCCCTTCCGCAGGATCATGGCGTCGGTATCGATATAGTTGTGGATGGTGGTAAACTGCTCCTCCACATGGAGCTTCATGCCTTTGATGATTTCATCCATCATGGCCTGCCGGTTGAGCATGGCGAAGTGCTGGACGATCTTCATATCGTGGATATACTGCTCAAACAGTTCCCCGGACACATAGGCCAGGGCCTTGGGGATACTGGTCTGTTTGAGGTTTTTCAGCTTCTTCAGTTCTTTCTGGATTTCCTTCTCCCGGCCCTCTGCCTTCATCTGGGCTACCAGAGTTTGGAGAGAGGCATCATCGGTACGGTTGAGCACCTTATAGCCCGCCTCCTGGTAATAGCTGGCCACCTCTACACCCAAGTGACGGCTGCCGGAGTGGACCACGATGTAGAGATTTCCCTCGTCGTCCTTGTCCACCTCAATGAAGTGGTTCCCGCCGCCCAGGGTGCCGATGCTTTTTTCTGCCCGGAGGAGATCCACATGGTGGGCACAGCACAGTTCGCTCAGGTCGATCTCATCAAGATAGCGGTGGGCCTTATCCCGTATGGAGAAGCCGGAGGGGATTTTCTCATAAATCAGCTTGTCCAGCTTTTGAAGCTCCAGCCGCCCCTCCCGGATGCGGGTGGTCTCCATGCCGCACCCGATGTCCACACCCACCAGATTGGGCACCACCTTGTCGGTGATGGTCATGGTGGTGCCGATGGTACAGCCCGCCCCGGCGTGAATGTCGGGCATGAGCCGGATGCGGCTGCCCGCCGTAAATTCCTGATTGCACAGCTCCTGAACCTGTGCGATGGAGGCGCTGTCCACCACATCGGTGAAGATCTTGGCCTCATTGTATTTTCCTTTAATTTCGATCATAATTTCCTCGCAATATTCTATGGGGCATGGCCCCGTCAAGTCATCTCATACAGCAGGGCAGCGTCGCCCTGCACCAGTTCCAGATGGGAGCGCAGCGTTTCAAGCCCGCTTTGCACCGCCTCGGTGGGCAGATCCCAGTCCGGGGCTATTTCAGCGGCCAGCTCTGGGAGGTACTGCTCCTGCAGAGCTGCCAGCACATTAGACGCCAGCTCTCCCTCCAGCAAAGCGCAGTCCAGGGTGTCCTCGGTCTGGGGAGCAGGAAAACGGACATCCAGATCCAGCTCGCTCTCACACCAGTCCCAGATGGCCATATAGACCGCGCCGGAGCAGTCGCCATTGGACAGTTCCTGCCGCCGGCCGTCTTTGAGAAGATAAAAGGATGCGATCTGTGACATGGCAATTCCTCCTGAATGTTATTCTTTATCTATCAGCCCTTCTGCCTGCATCCGGATCACATAGAAGGCTCGCACCCAGTCCAGCTCCTGCTCCATGGATTCCTCCAAAGCCAGCAGGCGGCGTTTTCCCAGTCTGCGGTCCAGGAGGGCGAAGATGCGGACAAGAGGATTCTCGCTGGTAAGGCTTTTCTCGATGCTCTGGTTGTCAAAGATCCCAAACGCCTCATAGAACACCTTTTGGTCAAAGGTGCCCTGCTCCAGCGCATAGGCATGAGCCTGGTTGATGGCCTCTTTTGCGGAGTCGCAATCTTTCAGCGTTGTGGACCTCAAATGATGAAATTTCGTCCACACATTCTCAAAATAGGTGTAGTAGTTGCTCCGCAGCACTTCCACACCGTCCACACGAATGGCTGCCCGGCCCTCATGGTCGGCACTCTTACTGTAACTGGTGGCAAAATACTGGATGTGGCCCCGGAGTGCCGGGCACAGGTAGTCACTTTCCAGTTTGTTTCGGATTCCGCTCCAGGTTGACATGGCGACCGCCTCCTTTC
The DNA here is from genome assembly GCF_049060325.1 of Vescimonas sanitatis. Classification (NCBI taxonomy): domain Bacteria; kingdom Bacillati; phylum Bacillota; class Clostridia; order Eubacteriales; family Oscillospiraceae; genus Vescimonas; species Vescimonas sanitatis. The sequence continues at coordinate 68,217 of NZ_JBMGPW010000010.1, forward strand.
TGTTGCCACTGCGGATAAGGTAGATTCCCAATAAATTGAAATTTGAAGGTTACATATAATCCTCGATATATGATCGTTCTATAAATTCTTTTACTGCAAATAGATCTGCAAACTCCTCATACCGGGGAAATCCGTCCGTATTATGTGCTGAGTAAGTCAAATGGAACAGATAGTAAATGTCTCTTCCCGTTCCGTTTCTGAGAACATATAACACATCATCATTGGATTCACACTTCGCAACCGCCCAGATTTTTTTGCCGTATAAGAAGTGGTCTTGTCCTATTTCTTTGTTTAGTTCAGCAACAAATGCCCCGTCCGCCTGTGTGAAGGGAATCATATACCAGTTAAAATCGTTACCATATTTATCATAGAGATCACAGAACATTTCTTCTAATGTCATTTTCATTCTTCTTTCGCTGATTTACAGTTCAGCCATCAACCGCCGCGCTATTTTCTTTTTATAGGCGATGTTTTATTGCTCATTGAGATACCTCGCCAATTTCTTCTCCAGCAGTTCTGTCATATCATTGCAGAGTCGCTTGACCTTGTCCTGCTCATGGGCGTAGTACCAGATGGTTTCCTCTCCGGGGCGGAGCAGGAGCTGGTCGCCGTCCGCTTCTTTCCAGAACTCGCCCAGCACGCAATACCGCTCTCCGTGGATGGTCAAATTAAATGTTCCAGAGAGTTCAACGATTACGCCTGTGAATACATTGATGCCTGCGGTCAGCAGGAAAAACTCCCGCACCTGGGCCGGGAGCGTGAAGTCCATCACGCTTTCTTGATTCCCGATTTGCTCCTCCATGGTGGCGGGCTTGATCTCATCAGAGGGGTCCAGCACCTTTGCCAACGCCTTGGAGAACTTGGGGTATCGACCAAATAGTTCTGGGTGGCTGGCCTTGAATTCCTTTTGCTTTTCCCGCTGCACTCGCTTCTGCTCCTTGCAGAACGCATCCAGCTCCGCCAGATACCGCTCCTGGTAGAGATTGCTGGCCTCAAATGCTGTGCCGCTCTTTTCCAGAATGGCGATGGCTCCCTTTTGGCTGCCAAACACCGGGACCCACTGGAAACCATGCCGGCAGGGCTTTAGCTTCAGAAATTCGCCCCGACTCAGCAGGGTTTCCAGTTCCGGCTCATGCTCGTCCCACCAGTTCCGCCAACTTTCTGGTGTTTCCCGGCCTTCGACCAGGTCCAGGAGCTTTGCTGTCAATGATTCTTTGTTCATAGGTGTCCACGCTCTTTCTCCGCCATCACGATACTCGTGATTCCAAGACTTCGCCATTATCGTTGATATAAGTGTAATGAATAAAATCCTCGTCCAAAAGCAACAGATATGGACTAAAAACTTCCCATGCATCATGATCGCTCATGATGTCAGAATATTTGCCAAATACATAAATCTCAAATAAGGCGTCTGTTCCCATTAAAAAGCACAAGTAGGCATTTCCATGGGGATATGGGCAAACTTCTTGGATCGCCAGCTGCCCCGGTTGCTCAAAATTGAGTTTTGAGATAAAGGTTTCAATTTTGAGTGCTTCCGCTTCATCCGCATATCGGTATTTTTGAGAAAAATGTTCGATACTTTTTGTGAGACGGTCCTTGTATTGCTGTATCTCTGCTCTTTTCTGTTTTATCTTGAGCTGCGCTCTTTTCTGAGCCAAAAGTTCTTTCCTCTCATGCTCCATAGTTCATTTCTCCGTTTCAGAGGGCGCAGGAATAGATGCTCATGGCCCCGTAATCGGTGTGCAGGACAAGTCCGCTTTGAGTAAAGGCAAAATTCACCTGACGCACCACAAAGGGATCATCAATGGTGGCCAGCAGTTGGCCGCTGCCGGTATCCCACAGCTCTATGGGGGAGCTGCCACGATCCTGCTGAACGGCCATCAGGCTGCCCCTTGTCCTCACCGCGCAGGTGTCTGAAAAACTCAGTCCCTGCCGGACCGAAAACGGGAAAGGATTGTCCATCTCCTCTCCGGTCTGGGCCAGATAGAACTTGCCGCCCACCGAGAAGCACTGGTCATCCGGAGAGAAGAAGGGATGCCAGCCCGCATTGGGGATCACTACTTTTTGGGCGGACTTCAAATCGACCAGCACATACTCGTCCTCGGTGACGCGGTAGGCCGCTTTGCTCTGCCGGGGAGAGAGCATCCCGAAGCAGTAATAGGCAAAATTCGGATTCTTAGACTTCTTGCATTTCACGCCTTCCCGCCACATCTCCGTGTTGCTGCCAAAGTCACAGACGACGATCTCCTCGCCTGTGTACCAGAGGGCCAAGTCGCCGCTGGCATCCAGCATGGCCTTCATGCTGTTTTTCTTGTTGGCAAAGGGCGTGATTTCATGGGTGCGGAGTGAGAACTGCTGGAGAAGATAGCTGTTGTTCAGAAGAAGGGTGTCATTGGGGCAGAGGACCTGCTCATAGGTCATTCTCTTTGCGCCCAGGGAAACTGTTTCGAGGATCTCCCCGCTGCCATCGAAGTGATAGAGGGTTTCGTCCTCAAAATCTCCGGCCACTCTCGTCAGGAAGAAGTCGTCCCGTGTGAGGGCGGCAGCCAAGGGCATAAAGCCGTTGCTGTCCTTGCCGACAAACCGATGGCACCGCGCCTGCCCAACAGCGGCATCCGGATTCTGATAGACAAATCCTTTCCGCATTTGGCTCATCATGGCGCTGGCAGTCTTGCTCTTGACCTGGAAGGCGGAGTCGCACAGGATCTCCTTGACCTTCCCACCATTCAAACAAGTTCGGACGGTATGTCCGTCAATTTCAATCCGCCACTGCTTATTTGTGGCGGGGTTGAGGAAGGTTTTTTCAATCATGGTTTTGGCCGTTCCTCCTTTCGGATCAGGATGCTTTTTCCCTCGGAGTTGATGCTATACAGGTCATCCAGATGGATGTGGAATCCATCCCCGCGAAGAGTTTCTGCCATACCCAAAGCGGCTTTCGCCAATAGAAGCAGCCCCGCCCGGTTTCCCGTTAGCTCCAATTCATTTCCATCAGCATGAGTGGTAAAGGAGAGGTGGGCTTCCGGTTCCACTGGAAGGATGGGCAGTTGTTCATCATTCAGTTGAATGGTCAGTGTTTTGGGTTTCATCGATTGCCAGGGCACCTCCCACATCAATCCCACCAGAAGTACCAGACGGTGGACTGCCGCAGGACATCTGCCAAGGAGCCAATGCTTCCATCCTCATTCTGATCCAGATCTGGGCAGAAACCATATTGCTCCACAGCCACCTCCATAGCTCTTTCCTTGGAGATCGGAGTTGGAAGTTCAAACTCCAATTCATCGTGGCTCATGGCGGCAGGGATGGCACCATGTTGCTCGAACCAGTATTTCGCCACTGCCATCAGGTCCGGTGTGTCGGGACACTCATTCCAATTTCCAAAGGGCAGGTAGGCGAAGATCTCCCAGGGGTTCTTTACCGGAATTTTAGCCAGAATGAGCGGATATGTCATTCCGGTATCATCGTTCCAATAGTTTGCGAAGCGGTCGTTGGGTTCTCCGCCCTCCATCTCGCCCAGGACTTCCTCCTCCCAGTCCAGATCATCGTCCTCGGCTTCTTCCTTGCGCTGGCCGGTCAATTCCTCCAAAATCGCCTTTCCGTCCTTAACAGGAGCGGAGAGCATCTTCTTCCGGTACTCCTCTACCGTTTTGAGGTCAAATTCATAGCAGTCCGCATCATGCTCCGGGTCGGCGTTCATTACCAGACATTCCAACAGCGTTTCATCATCCGCCTGGATAAGTACGGGAACAAAGCCCTCCCGTACCCCCAGCCGCTGGGCGTAGCTGTATGCCGACATGATGGGGTCATCATCTGCCATGGATGGGAAATAGGTACACTCGCAGTCCAGATACTCCATGATGGCATGAGCCACTTCGGAAGGCTCCAGCGTGTCCTCGTCGAAGTCCTGTCCCTGCCAGTTTTCAAAGCGTTCCTCAATCACTTGAGCCATTGTCTGATAGTATTTCTCATCAAATGGGATGAATAAGTATGCCTCCTGTTGAAATTCATTGGAGTGGTATCGGGACGGACCAAAATATTTCAGGGCATAGTCATCAATGTCGGCAGGATAGTAGGGGCTGTTGCCCTCTCCGTAGTAATAGCCTGCAAAGGCACGGCCTTGCTGATTGAACAGCACAGAGAACAGACAGCCGTCCAGCTCATCCCGGATAAACTCCCTCAGATCCACATTGGCAGGATCAGCTTTGACCTGTTTGGTCACTTCGCTGTATTCTTTCAAGAAGTCCTCGCCCATCAGGTCGTGCTCCATACACCAGCGCAGGTAGATGGCCATGTGGTTATAAGCATTGATGGGGTCAATAGGCAGTTCCTTCTCCTCAATGCTCTCAAGGTGATAGGAAGCGTCGTCCATCTCACCGTCAAAATTATCATTGGAAAGGGTGCCACGGGTGATCGCATTCTGGCGAGTGGGGTTTACAACAAAACTGATCCCCCTCATCTTGTTCAGCAGAGCGTCTACATCATGTTCCAGTTTATAGTCCAACTCGTCCTCATAAAGCGGAATGACCTGATAGAAGTTGACCTCCTCGCCGCCCGGCAGGGTGCAGACCTCGCCGCCCTCCTCTGTACTTTGGGGGCCGGTGAGAATGGCGGCACACAGCTTCGTATTTTCCGCAAAGTTCTCCTTGTTATCCATGGTATGTCCAAAGCCCAGCCAAGTGTCGCTGGCAATGGGCAGACGAGCTAAAACTTTCAGCAGACGGATAGGCCAGTACCACCGCTCATCCTGCATAGATTCCTGAACCAACTTCCAGTCCGCAGGCAGCGCGATAGCCAGCTCCGCCCGCTCCAGCTTGTATTCTGCCAGTTCTTCCGGCACATTCATCCGGTGAGCACCCATACCCATGGTGACCAGGGTATAATAGTCCCGCTCCTCAGTGGGCGGCACGATGCAGATGTCCACATGGATGTCCGGGGAGACCAACTCGTGGAACACATTCTCGACCTTACCGAAATACTGCTCAATGTGACCCTCGACGGCCTCCATCTCCTCCTCTGTGTAGATTTCGGGATTACTGAATTCTTCCTCATCCTGTGTGTCATCATTGTCTGAGTGGTCGCAGCTGTCATCCTCTGGATCTCCCTTTATAGGCTCGTAACCGATCTTCAGGGTCATCTGTTCCTCCGGCAGGGAGACGCCGGGGCTGCGGGTGATGGTGTGCTTATCGTCCGCAGAAAAACCGATGGTCTCGCCGTCTTGCAGTGTCACATCACACGCCAGCACATAGGAGGCAAGGCTGGCCAAAAAGTCCCGCAGTTCCTCCGGCTCAGCGTCGGTGTTCAACACCTCCATTTCCTCCTTGCCAAACACATCCATGCCGTAGGTGTAGCCGTTTAGGCCCCCCTCGCTCCGGTACAGGCCGAACCAAACCCAGTTGAAGATGGGCAGTTCGTCCTCTTTGAGCATATCGGCAAGGCCCTCATAGAAACGAGGCTCAAATACCACGCCGCTGGTGTAGACACCGGTGGCATATTTCTGCTTGCAGCACACTGCCATCGCCTTAGTGAACAGCTTACCCCGTTCCAGCAGTTTTTCCTCCTCGCCCAATACAGCCACCACGATATGGGCCTTGTGCGCTTTGGCCACCTCTACGGCCTCTGGCCACATATAGTTGTTTTCGGCGTTGATCTCCGCTTCATTGTCCGGGATGTGACCGTGGAAGAGTGTCACGATCAGCATCATGCCGCCGACCCGCATTACCACAGCGTCATCGCTGTTCTCATCATCTTCGTCGCCCTCATCCGGCTCCTCATCTACGATGCCCCATTCTTCCCGTAGATTCCGGATCAACTGCTCCTTGTCCCATTCCGCTTTGGAGAGGAGCACAGACCCGGCAAAGGAGCCCTTACGGTCAGTTTTCTCCTCGTCGGCGTCATCCTCAAGATTCTCTGCATCTTCATCCGGATCATAGAGGGATTCATGCTCCAGTCCGCGGACAAATTCCTCAAAGCTGTCTGCCAGATGGGTAATCTTGTAGTCGTTTTCCTGATCCACATGGACTACCGCAGGCTCTCCCTGGGGGCCGCAGGCACGGTAGTCCAGGAAAATCATATCATGTCCGGCGCTGGGGCAGTCGCAGATGGCCACACCGATGGCAGGATACTCCCACTCATCGATCATAAACTGGCTGCCCAGCTCTCCGCAGAGGGAGCAGCTCTTTTCTCGCCCGATGCCGAAAATGCCGGTGATGGCCACATGATCCTCTGCCCAGCAGGTAGGCTCATCGCAAGGATAGCAGGTATTCACCGGAATGCCGCCGTTGTGCTGCTTCATCAGCCAGATGTAGGCGGCGGGCAGCTTGTAGCCCAGTTCCTCCTCCACGCTGGCAATCAGCTCATCGGAAGGCGGATCACTGACATATTCTTTCAGTGCATACCAATTATCATCCCAGAAGTTGGTGAGGTCGAAACCCTCAAAGGGGGTATCACCGGGCACGAATTTGGCCTTCTTCTTCCGTCTGCGCTGGCGTTTCCGAATTTCCGCCTTACACTCCTGAATCACCGCCGGGGCATTTTCGTCCTCCGGGTCCAGTTCCGCCCACCGCTGAGCGTAGGGAATGGCCTTTGCCTCCTGCTCATAGAGATACTGATAGCCATAGGCCATCCGCATATTCCACTCCGCCTTGTCCTGGCCTTCCTCCCGGACGGACTCCAGCACCTCAATGGCCCTCAGAAGGGCTTTGTCTCCCTTGGATTTCAAAGTACCTTCGTCATGGTCCCCGATGATGGCGTAGTTCTCCAGTGCACGGGCCAGGGCGTAGGCGGTGCGGTAGTTCCGCCAGTCCTCCGGGATGGCATTCAGTGCCTGGATACAGCGGGTGTACTCGTCTTCGTCGTTCCACTGCTCCAGCTGAGCGAAGAATGCTTCGGCGTTCTGTTGGGTATAAGGAATATAATCCATGCCCATAAGCGTTTCATCCAACTCATCATCCTGATTCTCAGTTTCTGTCCCATCATCTTGTTGCTTTAGGGGTACAGAACCGGCTTCACGGCGGAAGGTGTGGAAGATGGCCCATGGGATGTCCGTGCCTTCAAAGAACTCTTTCGCCATGTTCAGCGCCTCTCGGATGTCCCAGGCGATGAAGTCCACATAGCCACAGTAGAGGCCGGTGGCCCCGCCGGTGAGAGTGAGCACTTCCGATCCTTCATCAGTGGTAAACACTTCTTCCAGCTTGTCCCGGAAGTCGAAGATCTTCTGACTGTCTTCCTCCTCCCGCAAGGTGTCCAGAGGATAGCAGAAGAAGCCCGCTACTGCGCCATCGGCGTGAAGATCGTCCATAAAATCATTGTCGGCATTCAGATAGCCGTTGATGAGCGGAACACAGCAAGTGGAGCCCAACATGGTATCCAACCGCCAATCGGCGTCCGGGTCCTGTTTGGGTTCCATTTTGTAACCAAGGTAGCTCTCCAAATAGGCTTCCGGGTCGGTGGAGAGCTCCAGGCCCTGCTCCCGCAGTTTGTCGGCCAGCTGGGACAGGAGGAAGGACGGCTCTGCCTTGGGCTTTTCCAGCACATCAAAGCTGTCTATGTATCTCATGTGGGGGATCTCGCCCAGCACTTGGTCGGTGAGGGTAGTGAGCATCCACCAGGCCCGGCCTTCCTCCTCCCGGAGCATAGGCAGCAGCTTTTCACAGTAGGCGGAGATGGCGAAGCTGTTTTCACCCTGCTCCTCCAGCCAGATCTGCACATCCTCCCCGGAGATGTCCCAGCCATCGTCGGTGCGCAGTCCGATGTTTTGGAGGGGCTGACGGCCCACAAGGATGTTCCACTGCTCCAGCACCTCCTTGGGGGCGTGTTTCTGGAAGTAGACCAGCTCAAACAGCTTGACCTTGTCGCCCTCCGGGGTGAGGATCAGCTCATACTTCTCGCCATTGAAGCCCATCTCGAAGGAAATCTCGTCAAAGACCAGATTCAGGGTTTCCTGCATTTGGGCCACGAGTTCGGCGCCGCGGGTGTGATCCTTGTCCTCGTCCATCATCTGGCGCAGTTGGGCCTCCTGCTGGGCAAAGTCCTTCCATGCAGATTCCGTCCGCTCCCGGAAGCACTCCCAGAACTGCGGCAGAGAAATACCCTTCTTGCACCGTTCGATAAACTCTTTGGTGTCATCGTCACCAGGGCGGGCTTCCAATGCCTTTTCAAAATATCGCAGAGCCCGGCCCTCCTGATCCAGATAAAAGTAGGAGTAACCCATGCGGAAGTTCCAGTAATAGTCGTCCTCGAAGTATTCCTCATGGGGCTTTAGCAGAGCGAGGGCCTTTTTGAGCATTTCTTTGCAAGTTGGCTTATGTGGGTCTGCCAGATTGTTATAGGCACGGGCTAACTCGCTGTCCATCTCAGGGGTACGCTCCTCGGCGGGGATGGCCTCCAGCGCATCAATAATTTTATGTTGTTTGCTCTCCTCATGCCACTTCTGGCACTGCTTCAAAATATCCATATCCGGGTCCTCCTCGTCCTCGTCCGGTTTCCAGTTTTTGATCTGCTGGAACACGCCGTTCTCATCCCGCTCAAAGGCGCAGGGGGCGGGGGTGTTCAGCAGAGGAATGATGTCGGGATCGTCGTTGCAGATCGTATTCAGTTTGTAGATCCCGGCGTTGTTGGGATCGTCCATGTACGCCTCACTCTCGTCACCAGCGGTGAAGCGCCAGCCACTGTCCCAGCCGCCGTCCGGCTTCTCCCGGTAACAGTAGCCGACCTTGCAGCCCTCCACCGTGATACGGTTGGTGGCGATACAGCCATCGGCACCCTCCCAGTCAGGGAGCAGATGTTTTACATCTTCCGCCTTTACATGGTAGTTCCGATTACGGCCGGAGGCTTTGTACAGCTCTTTCCGCAGCATCTCCACCTGATAAGCCATATCTGTGATCTCATCCTCGCCCATCATCTCGCTGATGTCGTATTCCAGCGGGTTCTGGGCAAAATCCGCCAGGGACTTGTTCATTGCGTCATGCTCCTCTGGCGTAGCAGTGATGCGGATACGGCGGATGGGGGTGTTGTACTCGTCCAGATCCTGAAGGTTTACACTGCCACTGACGCTGCACTCCAGCAGGATGGCGGCCAGGTCGGTGACCACATCAATGGCGAAGTGGAAGTCCATTTCCACGCCATCGGAATGTGTAAACTCCAGGTACTCCACGGTTTGGCGAAAGTCCCAGTTCTGCTTGTCCAGACCGATCTTGGCGAAAATCTCGCTGAGGGGGATCTCCTCCTTTTTCTGATCCTCTAAAAATGCCACAAGGTTCAGACTGTCATCGGAACCGCCAATAAAGTTGCCCCAATATTTTTTGATATACATCTGTCACGCCTCCTGTTCTGAATCCAGTCGATCAATGAGCTGATTCAAGTGTTCCAACCACGCAGGAGCGATCTCACCGCTGTCCTCGTTCTTCCAAAGATCCACAATCTCACGGATGCCGTCCTCGTCCGGCACCTCATTTTTGATGTCGGTGAGCTGCCGCAGCAGGAAAGCAAGGGCTTCTTTGGATGCTGTGAAACCGGTGACTTTATCCCATATAGCTTCTTCATGATCGTAGTCCAGTTTGCTGTTATCCTTCCATTGGAAATACAGCTCCGCCAGAGCCATCGCAGTATTGTCAAAGAGGAAGTCGATTTGTGAGAAGTCAGATCCCAGCATGACTTCCTCTTTCATCAGTTCGATCATCTCGCCCAGATCCATTACCGGATGCTCCGGTACATATTCATTTTTGAGGATGTCCAGTACATCCAGCCCTTCGTCACGCTCTAATGCTTTTATGCCCCATGCTCCCATGTCGGCACCTCTCTTTCTTTATTTTGTATCAAGCTTCTATTGTCAATCATAGTTCTCCAGCCGAATGATAGGCCGATAAAAGTCATAATCTCCGTTTAGTTCATTGTCCTCCTGCACTTCCGGCTTACAGTGGGGCGAACAGGGTAGGAAACCGAGAAATGGGCCCAGCCCACCGCAGATATTGCATCCGCCATCGCCGCCGCAGGTGGTAAGCCTATCAGCCTGCACCACTTCCCGCATATAGGGATCGTAGGCGATGGACAGGCCGAAGAAGTTGGGTTCCTCCATGTCATAAGGCCGGTTCTCATCCTCATCCATATCCTCAAACCAGCGCAGACGCATGGAGTAGTCTAACCCATCTCCCCATGGGAACAGGGTCCGACACCCTCCGCCGCACAGGTAGGCCCACTCGTCCGCCGTGGGCAGGGAGAAGCCCCTGTTTTCCAGCATGGCAAGAAGCGCATCGTAGTCTGTGCGGTTATAGATACAGATCTGAAAGCCCTTTTCCGTCCGCTCAATGCGGGCCGACTGATGCAAGGTAAGACTGCTGCTGTCACTCCAGGCAAAATCACGGAATTCCTTCAGCCAGTCAGGGTGGGCAGTCAGCCTGGGATCGTCCATTTTGACTGGCTCCCAGTTAATTTCCTCCAGTTCCCGGCCCACCAGCATGGGGCCAATGGCCGCCTGCCGAACGGGAGCCATGCTTTCCCGAATCATCTCCTCCGGGTTCTGCGGTTCCATTTCCCATTCCCGGAACAGATACTCCAATTCCTCCCGGCTCTCCTGATTCAGTCCCTCGGCAAACTGCTCCCAGCCCAGGGTGACGGTATCGCCGGGGACAAAGACGAACTCCCGACCATCTTTCTTGAAGATGCCGGTGGTGCAACTCTGGCCCCAGCGGTCAAAAGTATGTAGACCGAGAAAGGTCATATCATAACGAGCAGCCAGGCTTTCCATCAGCGCCTGCTTCTCGGTGGTTTCCATTTGATTGAATTGGGGACGGGACAGTTTTTCGTTCATGGCAAGTCCTCCTTCGATTCGTTTTGCGTGTTCCAGCAGATAGCGCCGGCCATCCTGCTTGGCCTGCTCCAAGTATTGAGGAAGCAGGCCGGAATGGATGGCGTCCAGCGAGACCAGAACCGCGATCCGCTGGTATTCCTGTAATTCGAGGGAATAACAGTTCCGCTCCCAGAACAGCGGAGCAAACTGTTCCACACAGTCAGGACGCAGAGCGGGCATCGCCAAAAGTGCCCGTCGGCTCACATATTCATTGGGGTCCTTTGCGAAATCCAGAATTATATCCCTGACTTCCTGACTACATGAGCATTCTGGCAGATAGGCGGCAAACTGCCACTTGGCCTCACTCTCATTGGAGGCTGCGGCCCTGCGGCAGAGGCACTCGAACCATTGGGGATGGGAAGTGGTCTCCTGTATAAACCCCTCCGCTTCGTTGTCCCTGGCGATCAGATAGACCATCTCATCCAGTAGGACGCTGTCTGCCGTTTCTGCATCCATTTGGGTCAACACATGGCAAAAGGCACTATAAGTGTCGTTCCAATATGGATAATCAACTTCCCACTCACCGCCAAGTTCCTCGCTGGTTTTGCCGGGATAAGTGGCTTCCTGCCATTGATGGAACTTTATTGCCTGCTCCAGTAGGCGTTCACGAATGCCCTTTGCCATGTGCTCACCTCACAATTTTCCGAAATGGTCCAGATATAAATCCCGCACAGAATACGGGCCTACAAGGTTCGTTTCCTGTCGGCCATCCCAGGAATACACATGAATTTTGCCCTCGTCCCCAATGTACTGTTGTTCCTCAAAAGATGCGGGGAAGGGGAAACTTTCTACCATGTTCCAGTTGATCTTGGATTTCAGCTCATCAAACTCCTCGCGCTTGAGCCTTTTGAAGTTAAACACCAGTGCTGCCCCAATCCCATCGAACAGCAAGTCTGCGTATTCTCTGGGGGTGATGCTCTCGCTCACATTGGCGGCATCAATATTGACATCCAGAACCTTGTTGCCGCAGTTTGTCCAGATTTTATCGGGAGAGAACCAGGTGGCGCGTTCCTCAGCGTCTGCAAAGTCCTCACGGGGATACCATCCGTTTGCGCTGTCCGGCTTGACGCCTTCCCGAAGCTGCCCGTTGTACGGGGAAAGCGGATAATATCGGTGCCGCACCGGATCAAATCGGTCAAACGAAGTTTTCAGCAGATACCTATGCTTTTCGCTGCACATGAGCTTATGGGGCTTCACAATATGTTCTTCGATCAAACTCCAAATGTACTCATCTACACGGATGGATACACGGGGACGGCTGAATAGTGTGATTTTGTTGGTGTCTGTATCCACATTGAGCCAGACACGATTGATCTCAACCATTGTCACTCCTCGCTTTCACCAAGTACCCCGCCATAGAGAATGCCGTTTTTTCCGAGGAACAGCATCTGGCTGCGAAGCAGGCTGCACTGCTCCACAGCGACCTTGTTTCCGTCACAGGTGGGAATAGCCTTCTGTTTTTTCCCAAGGCGACCACCATGAGCGGTAAGGAAGTAGAATTTGTTATGTTCCTGATACCCGCCCTGAAACAGAAAAGTATCACCAGACGGAGCAACAGAAAAAGCTCCGCTTCCTTCGATTGGCAGTTCAAACACAAGATCCTCTTTGAAGGTCGTCCGCACCAGCCGGAATTCATCGTAATAATAGAACCACAGGTTTTCTTCTTCGTCCAGGCTGATGGCATAGCAGTCATAGATGGAATACTTCTCATTCTTCCAGAGAGGAGTTCCCTCCGATGTCCATGCAATCAGGCCGCAAGCACCCAGAGGTTCATCCCAACCGTAATTACCAAATACACCTTCGTCAAAGTAGCTGGTAATGATGGTGCCATCTTTTTTTACCACACAATCTTGAATGCCATCCCCCAGGCAGAAACGGGACAGCACAGTTCCGTCCCGGCTGACAATCCAGGCGTTCTGGTCAGGGCCGTTTTCCCGATAGGCGCATCTTGCCCCCAGCAGGAGGAAGTGATCACCTGCGGGCCGCAAATAATGGAACTGGAACTTCAAGAGGCCAAGAGGAAACAGCGTCGTTTCCAGCACCCGCTGTTCCGCCCAATCCAGCTGGATTTCCACTGCGGTATAGGTGGAAGGGGTGCTGAGCCAGTCCTTACCCTGAGTTTCGGACGGCTGTTCCATGAGAAGATAGACTTTTCCATCCCTTGCCGTGAAAAAGTCTGTCACTTCTGTGCCCTCCAGATGGTTTTCCCGGCGCAGCTGGTCCAGGTCAATGATGGGGAACAACGGCAGATTTTTGGCTTTTATAGGTTTGTTCATAGTGTCTCCTCCTGGTTCCTTTCATGCTCCATCATAGGTGTGGCTTTCCCAGATGGCCTCAAATTCCGCTTTCTCTATGATGCAGGCGTGGAATTCCTCGCCCCAGATATGGGCGTTCAATTCCTCCACGGTGGGGATCGGCGTGATCTCGATGGCACCGTCGTAAAGGTCAGGGATGTTGTGGGTGCGGCCATCTGCAAAAATGTCGATGGAGCGATGGGCCAGCCGCTCATTTTCGGTATCCACTTCATAGAGGATGACCGGTGGTTCACCCTCCGGTGCGCCCTCCCAAAAGAGCTTGATGTACTCGATTTTGCCAAGATAAGTCCGCATCGCTTTTTCATCAGCACAGGCTACTCGGATCATTTTGGCCAGCATCATCAAATCGTCGATGTATTGGGAATACACGCAGAACACATCCTCGTCAGAGTCGAAGTGAAACATACCCACACCGCTGTTGTTTTCCTCAAACTCCCGTATCACGCCCCGGACCAGCCGTTCCCAGTCTCCGCTGCTGCCGGTCAGTCCCAGCCGGCAGAATTCTTCTGTCCGGAACCCGTCACTGATCTTCAGCAGAAGGGAGATGGCATAGGGGTGGTGGGGAATGAGAAAGAATGGCGCGATCTGCTCCGGCTTCACCCAGATTTTGAAGGGCGGGCGCGGATCAGGTATCCAGGGCAAGATTTCCCATTCGTCCTCCGGCCGGTTTCCGTATTGGCAAAGGTCTTTCATAGTGTTCTCCTCATTCGATGTCGCTTAGTTCTTCTTTCACATCCAGTGGAGCGCCGTCCAGAGATGTGATCTGTGCCAGTTCTGTTTCCGTCAGATTTTTCAGGAAAATGCAGTATTCGTCCGGGTGGCCTCCCACAAACTCCATTTTGGGCATCTCGATCTGCTGTGGGTCGGTGATCCACAGGCAAGGTTCTCCTGTTGCCCAAAACCGAGTCAGAGTAAGAATTTGGCCGTTGTAAATTACTTTCTGTTCCATCCTCATTTCTCCTGCATTTGCCTCAGCAGCTTCACGATCCGCTCCCGGTTCTTTGCGGTTTTCATAAAGGTGGGGAGATGGTCGGCCTGGGTCATTTTCGCTCTTCCCGGCGGCTTTTCCCGCAGTCCGGCGCTGAGATAGCCGATCAGATAGGCAAGATGTTCTCGGTTGAGTGCCCATACAGGTTTTCCCTGAAATGAAGTCAAAAACCATAGTTTCAACCCGAAATAAGGTTCTCGTCCATCTCTGATTTCGCCAATATATGAAAACGCCTCCGCTGTTTTATGAACTTCTCCCGACATGGTTGTTCCGCAATAGGGGCAGGTCACATGGAGGACGGGAAAATGCTGCTTTGCCGTATCTTCAATATCCACTCGGTAGTACCTGCCGCAGTTTTTGCACTGGTTATGGACATCATAACGGTAGATCGTCCGATCCTGCGTCATCCGGTGGCCGCAGCTCAGGCACCGGAAATAGGCGTTGTCATCATCCGCTGTCACCACACCTGCGCCATGGCACTTGGGGCATTTCACCTGAATGCCAGAGGTCAGGGCGTTGTATGCACTGTATGTAAAGTAGGGTTCATCAACAATTCGGCTCATGCGCCCACACTCCTTTCAGGAAATTGCTTTCACAGCCGAAACCGGAACGGTTTCAAATCTTTTGTTTTGATTGTCAGATCCGAAACGCTCTCTTGCAGGACATTTACCTGTTCCAAATACTCCGCAGGTGCGTGGATCTGCTCCAGATAGCCTGCATAGCGGATAATCTGATCCAGCGCCCGTTTCCTGTATTTTGCGATTTCCCCCAAATGGGAATAACTGCGGCCTGACACATAGCTTGGAACATTGATAGACCGAATTGTTTCTATATCAAGCGTCCCATGCTCCTCTTTCTCAGATTTAATGGTGGCCAGCATATCTTCCGCAGAAAAACGGATGCCGCGTTCGCAGAGAAACCGCAGTTCATCAAACAGGTGGTTCGCCACAAAATGTTCAGCCAAGGGCTCAAAAATTACATCATCCTGATACCAGCCTCCGTGGGCGCAGGAAATTAGTTCACGGTAACGCTTTTCTGTGATCCACTGGCGCAGTATCTCTTTGCTCCCGTGCATCCATGCGTCCAGCCGGGCCTTTGTTTCTTCGGGGCTATCATTGGCTGTCCCATAGCAGGGCAGACCATTGTCTTTCAGCCACTTGGTTACTTCTTTGCTGAATTTTGTGTAGCTCAATGTGACACCCCTTTCAAAAATCCCTCAACTGCTCAAACTTCTCCATCAGGGCATCCTTCTGGAGCGTGCCATCCGGCAGGGCGTCCAGGATGCCCCGCAGGGCCATATAGATTTCATCCCGCTCCTCGGTTTCGATAAAGCCCATCTTGTTGAAGGTCTGGGTGTAGGCGGCCACCGCATCCAGCGCCTGGGCCTGGGCGTCCTCGCCCGGTTCAGCGGCCAACTTCATCAGCTGGGAACGGGTCTTGCGGTATTGATTGGCTGCCTTTTTCGCAGCGGCGGCAGGAATATGCTCCGCACCGTCCCAGCCCCGGAAGGGATTGTCCAGATTTTGCGCCAGCCACTCCGGTTTCCGGGGTTTGGTGATCCGCAGATCCATTCCCGGCTTGCTTTTCCAGAGCTGCTTTGCCGCTTTTGCCGCCGTCTCCGGCAGGCTGGTCATCCAGAACCAGCGAAGCTCCGGCATCTGCTCCGGGGTGGGGATGTCATCCGCGCCGAAGCCAAACAGGTCGAAGGTGGAGAGGTTCGTCAGTTCCCGGAACCCTCGCACAGCGGAGAAGTTCTCCAGGTTTCCCTGCGCGCCCCAGAGCCGCAGTTCCTTTAAGTGGGGATGGACAGCAGCCAGTCCGCTCAGATCAAAGTCCTTCAGCTCGATGCCATGCAGCCCCCGTAGGTTCGGCAGTTCCGTGTGCGGGCGGTATTCCCCGATAAATTGGAGGGTCAAACCGCTGCCATCTTCGGGGGCATGGATGGCACAGGCGTCCGGCCCCTTGTTCTGGAACAGGAGCAGCTCCGTTCCCTCACACAGCCACAGTTCCTCCAGCCCGGTCATATCCAGCATCAGCTTTCTGATGCTGGTGCCTCGCAGATCAAGTGTCCTCTGACCGTGGTTCAGCAAAGTCACTTCATCAACAAAGGGGGATTCCCGCAAAAACTCCAGCAGATCCGGGTGCCACCGCTCGCAGATGAGTTCGGAGAGGCAGGGCAGAGCCTTTAGTTCCAGCGCCGAATCGAATGGTGCGTACTGGTCCATCACCCGATGGTTGTTGACCTTCAGCTGGATACCGCCGATCTCCGTTTGCTCGTCACTGTCCATGGCCTCCTTGAAGGCCCGCCGCCGTTCCTCCGGAATGGCCTGCCACCGGATCTGGAGATACACATCATAGCCGTCACTCCAGCCTCCGTAGGAGCGGCAGGGCTGGTCGGTGAAGGGCGGAAGTGTGCCCACCAGTTTATATTGGGGCGGGACCTCCAACGGCACCCGCAGCAGGTGGAGGTCGCGGGACCAGTACATGAAGTCCTTGTAGAGCGGGCGGAGATGGGGCAGTTCCTCCGCAGTTAGAGGGGCGTCGCCCACCCAATCCAGAGAGAGGATCACCGCCCAAGACTCTTTGCTCACCGTGTCTGGCGGCGCAATATAGGCTACCTGACAGGCGGTGTAGCGTTTCAGATATTGGTTGTAGACCGTATAGACCTCTCCGGCATTGGCTTTCATAGTGTTCTCCTTTGTTCTATCACATTTTTAATCCTGTTCTCGATAACTGGCTTCAATGTCAATGAACCGCACATACACGGCACAGACTTCGCCCTTTGCGTCATAGCCGAAGTAGACGGGATAGTAGCCGTCACCCCAGCCGGAGGCAAAGATGGGCAGGTTGCAGTCCGTGTCCGGCACTGTCCAGTTGAGCCAGTCGCCGCAGTCTCCCTGATATTTGGGGTGAGCTTTGGCATTTTCCTCCATCAAGTCGCAGAACAGGTCGTTGTAGGGGTCGATGTCCGGGTCTTCTTCCAGACGCTTGGCCCAGTAGGTCTTGAAGGCCGCCTGGGTCTGGATGTCCGCAACGCAGCCCATCCCGGCGTCTACGCCAAAGCCAAAATACTCGTCCTCGCCCAGTTCCTCGTCCAGATCCTCGTTGCCCACCATGCCCAGCTCATAGCGGACAGGCTTTTCCTGAGAAACCTCCACCTTGACGCAGGCATAGCGGTCGCCGTATTGTTCGCTGGGCACCACGCAGATTTTCACCGGATAAGTTCCGGCGGGGATCGTTTGAAGGAACGGCAGAGTGTCCTCCAGTTCCACCAGCGGATCACAGGCGAAGATCTGCCCGGTGGGGAAATGGACGGCACCGATGTCCAGTACATCCACCGCCATGTTCCCAATCACTTTCTCTGTGAAATGGGCCTCCAAGTCATCTTTACAGGTCAATTTATCCTTGATTGCTTCGTATTTGTTCAGCCATTCAGTTGTAGGCATATCAGTTTCCTCCTGTTGGTTTGGTTTGAGGATCGGTCAGCTCTCTACAATGCGAACCGGTTTTCCTCCAATTTCAATTTCCAGCTTTACGCCGTAGTCCTCCGCCCACGCAGGGCACTTGCTGAGCAGGGCCAGGATGCGCTCATCCGGCTCCCGGTCAAGGGTCACCCGCAAAATCACGGACCAGTCCCCATATTCCTTTTGAAATTCCTCGCTCTGGGTGTGGTTCAGGTAGCCCTCCATCTTATCCAACAGGGCCTTCTGTGTTTCCGGGGAGCCGTCAATGAAACCGTTGCAGACGAGGACCATCAAAACTTCCTTTGTTTCGGTTTTTTCCGCCAGAATGTCAATCTTGTGCAGATCCCCGAACATATCTTCAATCGCCATCGCTTTCACCGATCCTTTTTGACGCATTCTTTTTCCAAATGCTTGATGTACTCGCTCTTTGAGCCGTCCCAGCAGCAGTTCACACATCGGCCATTCTGAAAATGGTGGGGACAATTTGGGTAGCCATAGAGAACATGGGCGCATTCCGGGCACAGCCCCATCATCTGTGAGGAGCCTTTCAAAAACAGGCTGCCGCACTCATCACAGACGGCCAGTTCTTTTTCTGCCATGAGGTTTACCAGTCCCGTTCCCGGATGGCCTCCTCGGTATCAATGGGGATATTGAACCACTCCAGAATGTAGGCCACATTTGCTGCAATGCATTCCCGCGCCACGGTTTCGATCTCGCTGTCGTTCTCGTCAAACTCCTCCTGGAGATCATTGATGCCGCAGACCGCTTCGTCCAGCGTCTCCTGCACCACTTCGGTGTCGGTTTCGCCACTCTCCAGCAGGTCGATGACTTTCTGGAGTTCGTCCTTTACCTTGTCCACCAGAAAGGCAGGATAGTAATTGTCCTGATACATCTCGTCCAGCAGATTGTAATTAGGGTCAAATGCTTTCATAGGGATTGCTCCTTTCTCATTCAAACATCAGGCCGTATGATTCGGTCAGGCTGCCATCGTCCTCATGGAACATACACTGATACAGAGGCTGGCGCTGTGTTGCTTTGCGGAACCGCTCCAGAATCGGAGCCAGCGGCTCATCGGTAGGGATGCCGAAAGCATCAGCTACCCGCCGCCAGCTGTCCATATCCATATCTTCCAAGTTGATGTTGCGCTGCCTCTGTCCGTATTCCTCCAGTGTTTTGGAGTCCGCATACTCCTTTGCGTCACAACAGTCGTGCCAGCAGATACAGCTCACAATCAGTGAAAAAAGGTCATCCATACTCTCAGCCAGACGGCCTGCCTCACCTTCGCTGCTGTAATAGCCGATGGAGCCATCTTCCAACAGGTGGTATTCTCCGCCGGAGCCATCTCTGGCAAAAGCCATACCGGGCAGTGTGAAGGTTGCTCGACCATCCGCCTCATCCCTCGGGGACAAATCATCCAGCAGGAAGAAGTCAAAAAGGGAATCAAACTCCTCTGCCAGATCAGGGTCATCACGCAGCGCTTTCAAATAATCCATAGCCGTTTTCCTCCGTCTACTGTTCTGGTTTTAACTCATGCAGCCTTTCCAGCCACAGCGGTTCTTCAATCATCTCATCGTTTTGGTAAAAATGTTCCTTGTCACGGGCCAGATGATCGGCAAGCGGTGGTGCTTCTGGCGGGGTACATACCGCAAAACTGTCCCAATCTGCCCCCTTAATCTCCCGGTTGAGGTAGTACACCCGCTTGGCATCGCGGGAATACCAGTGCCCAAGCAGTTCCCAGGAAGTCAGCTCTGCCTTGGGAAGCTGCTTACCGTAAGCATAGATTCGTTTCTCATCCCTGGCAAAATAGGTGTCGCCCAACGAGAGGAAAGAGGAAACTTCCGCGCCTTTGATGATCTTCACCTTGCCGTCTCCGTTGTGGAAGTAGACCTGCCGGCTGTCCTTTGCATATCCCTGTGGCGCGCCCGAATCGTTCTGGCCATTGTCCAACACCTGGAAGGTTGTCAGCTCTACATCTGGGATTCTCCCGCTGGTGGTGTAGACGGTTGTTTTGTCCATCGCGTAGGCATAGTTTAACACCCGAAACGATGCCGGGTCTGCTCCACGCAGGCGAATCCCGCCGAGAAAGCAGGCCGTAGAGGATTTGCCCCAGTAACGCCAGCAGCAGAAGTCTTTGGGAGAAACACCCTTCAACAAGCCGTTTTCATATAGGCCAGAGAAATATACGGCTCCATCCTGAAAGAAAAACTCATTGTCCAGCGTCTCTATGTTTGTGATCGGCTGCAGCAGTTCTTCGTGATGATCTGTTATGCTCAGTTCGATTTCGTCGTCGCTATAAACTAAGTAGAGCCCATGAGGGGACTTTCTGTCGAAATGCAGTTCAATGTCACAATATTTGAGGATCAAAGGTTTTCCGTCGCTTCTCATGGTGGAAACAGCATCGGGCTTGCCGAAAATCTCTATCACCTCATCTTGTGACATGCCGAATTTCAGCGGTGAAATGTCCCACGGATTCTGCAATATTTGATTGCGCCAAATCGTAAAGTCCTGTTTCATAGTTTTCCGTCCAGTGCCTCCACAGTTTTCATGGCAGCGGAATCAAATTTACACTGCCGCAGGTCCCGTTCAATCAGGGCAAACACATCGGGGAAGCACTCGATCTCGTCCTGATACTCATATTTCGCATACAGTTTCCCGTACTCCGAGATCCAGACCTCTGCCGGGTAGTAGTAGCCGATGTGACCGATGGGCTGGCACTTCTGACCGGCAGCCTGTTCGATCTCCGCCAGCTCACAGCCGGACATATCCCGGAAATAGGCTTCTTCCAAATGGTTTTTGATTCCGTTGACCAGGTAAGGGAACAGAGCAAACTCAAAGTCAGCCGCCCATTTCAGCTTTTTCTGCGCCAAGTACCACTCGCAGCACAGGCCGAAATACTTGCGATAAAACCGTTGAATGGTCTTCATCATCGGGACGCCATGATCGGCGTAATACTGCTCCGCAATGGAAATATCCACACTGCGGCCTTCGTACCACCCGGCGTACTCCATCAGTTGCTTAACCTTGCTGCCCAGATCGCCAGAGATAGGGATGCGTTCTTTGATCATGGTAGTATCCTCCTGTTTTTCGTCACCACAGCCGGTCGATCTGGGTATATATCTTATTCGGTTCTCTGTCCGTAAAACTGGTCAATGCGTCGGTGGGTTCTGCAAGCGGCATCACATTCAAAATATCCAGTACATAATACCAGATCCCAGTGTCCCAGTCTCGGAACCGCCCATTGCAGACAGCTCGACCATAATCACCAGGAAGCAAATCCAGTGCCAGCTCATTGAGGGGCTGTTTTTGCCCGGTCTTATCATAGGTATATCGCTCCGGCATGGCGCCGATGTGCCAATCATAGCGGTAACGCACCTGGATTCCGGACTCCTGCTGAATCAGTTCAAAAGGGTGAAGCCGCATTGTGCCATTCGGCTTCCATTCCATCAGCCTGCGACAGTCCCTATCAATCCGAAATCCATCGGGCCTCTGTACGATAGATGCAAAGTGAGTAGGTAGGCCAAAGGAATAATAAGAGAAGAAGTCTTTAGGCAGCCGCATCGCTCTGGGATACTGGTTCCGTTGTGCGGCGGCGTTTCCGCCCCGGCAATCTTTATACCATTGCAGGCGGATCTGCTGGATCAGAAGCGTGGGCAGATATTTTTCTCTTTTTCTTTCCTCAGCTCTCATGGGTGATACAGAAAATCTCCTTGTTCAAGCCAAAGTAGATCACCAGCAGTTCGTCAGTAATCTCCGGATTGAAGGACAGGTCCAGAATGAAAACTTGCTGATCCATCCCGTCATCCACCAGACTGCCGAACCGCTTGAGCTTCAAAAAGTCCACCATCTCGGCAAAGGACAGCTTGGATGGGTCGGTTCCCGGAAAAAGTTCCGCCGCAATATCCGGGCCTACATCGTCCCGGTGGAACTCCATGAAACATGTCACAACGCTATGGTAGCGGCTGTCCTCGTCCGCCAGTGCCGCTTTGATGGCGGCTTTGGCCTTTTCCGCCAATTGCTCCGCCTCATCCAACATTCCTCCCACCACATCCATGGCAGCAGGATCAGCAGTCAGTTCTTCCTCTACATCGAAGATAAAGGGCAGTCCCGATTCCTCGGGAAAGTTGAAGATTTCCTCGCCGGGGGTATATGTAAAATCAATGCGTTTACAGCTCAGTTTCATAATGTTATCCTCCTTACCCCTCAATGTTGGCAGTTTTTAGGCCCTTTTTCAAGGAGCCGTAGACCGTCACCGCATGATCGGTGAACATCTCGTCGCAGTCAAACCAGGCGGTGAAGCTGCCGCCGGAGGTGACGGACAGGCTCGTCAGGCTGATCCGCCGGGCAAGTTCTTCCTCTGTGATGGGGTCTGTTTCCGGGTCACGGGGATTTTCTTCATCTTGGGAGAGCCAGTTGTTGGCCAGCTCGGTCAGGTTCTTGGCTGCAAGCTCCCGCATGGCTTTGTCCCAGGTGTCACAGTCGGCCAGCAGTTTCTTGGCGGCACTGCGAGCGCGGGTCCAGGAGGGCTTGCTCTCGGCATTGACTTCCAGAGAAAGGCTCACATCCTTTCCGCACCACTGGATCTCGCCCTCGAAGGTATCATAGTCCTTGTCCAGTGTCAGTTCCCCCAGCACCTGGTCCTGGATCACCACCGGCTTGTGGTATTCCTCCAGAACGGCCTGGAGTTCCGGGCAGTCCTCATGGGCATTGACTATCTCGGAGATACACCAGGGGCGCACCACCAGATCTTTTGCCCGTTCTTCTTTCATCCGGCGGATCTTTAGGCGACAGATCTGCTCCTTGCCAAAGCGTCCCCAGCCCTTATCGCTATTGCGTTCCTCCTCGGTGACCGGCCAATCCAGTCGCTCCTCTTTGGTGCTGACCTTGCCGGTGTCACAGAACATGATACCCAGCGTCACAACGGTCATTTCCCAAAAGTTGCCTTTCCAGTTAAATCCGCCCCCAATGCAGCGATTGATCAGAGCGACCACTTCCTGCTCCTCGGGCTCGTACATCTCATAGAATTCTTCAAACATAGATCATTCTCCTCATCCCTCTATATGATTGCGGTATTCCTTTTCAAGCTGGGTGTACCACCGTTTCAGCATGGTTTCCAGACTGGTCTTTCCGTTGCGATCTGTAAAAACAAGAAACTTCTGCATCAGTCTGGGGAACAGATATTTGCCCGCTTTTGTCAGATCCTGATTGAGATAGACCATCCGCAGGATACGGCCCTGCCGGTCCAGAGGGTCCTTTTTCAGCAGTTCCTTTTCAAAGCAGAAGCGCAGGAATACCACATTCTCGTCGTAGAAGTCCTCCACCACAGCCGCGCCGATGCTGGTGTAGGTGATGTCGTACACCAAACGGCTCCAATCAAATTTCTCGGCATAGAGAAGTTTCAGCGCCTTCGCCCAATGTTCCTCCGGGATCACCAGCATCCTGTGCTGGGCGGTGCTGGAGTAGCCGTGGTAGACGGGTTCCGGCTGCCCCAGCAGTTCACTCACACTGTCGGCGTAGACGAAGCACAACTCCTCGTCGAACAGACCACCGATAAAGTTACCATTGCAGTACAGCATATAATTCTTGGACTTGGCCGGAGAATAAGAGAGGTTATATTCCTGCGAGTCCAGGCTTTTATGTACCTTGTTCAGAAAGTCTATTGATGTCATGGCTTTACTCCTCAAACTCGCCCTCGATCATCCCGTTCAGATATCGGCCGGGATTTGCGATGAAGTCATCCCATTTGGCCAGAGGGTGGAATTCCTCATGCTCGATGTCCAGATACCACAGCTTCTTGTCCCTGGGGCTCCACAGCAGCAGATAGTCGCTGTAGTTATCCATCTGCACCATCAGGGAAAGCAGCTTCTTCCGTTTCCAGGTCATCTCCTGCACATCCATGAAGGAGTAGAGCTCCGCCCACTTCACCCATTCCTGATCCGGGAACTCCAGCCGCAGGGGGCCGGTCTTCAAGTATTCCACCAGCTTGGCGGGCAGCTTGTAGGGCATGAGCTGCCGGATCTTTTCCTGCTCGTTGTGCCATTCCTCTGGCTCCAGGGCCTTCAGGTAGTCGGCCATCTCTTGATTCTTGTTTTGAACTGCCACACTGTAGGGACGGTCACCGTATTTGTCAACAAGGGTGATATTCGCTCCCTGTTCCACCAGCCAGCGCACCATGGAGAAATTGTTGGAGCGGGCGGCCTCGGTGACAGGGGTGGAGGCGTAAGGGAACACCATGTCCGGCTTGTGGTAATTGATATCCGCTCCTTTTTCCAGCAGCAGCTTGGCAAGCTCGGCCTGTCCATCGGACACCGCCGCCCGGAATGCCTCGCCGCCAAACTTGTCCACTGTGATCCCGGCTTGCTCCAGCACCTTGATGTTCTCCGGGCGTTTGCCCCAGCGCACTTCCTGGAAGGCCCGCTCTTTCTGCTTCGAGCTGAGTTTTGCGGCCTGTTCAGCAAAGAGCGCCACCACCTCCGGCCCACAACAGCGGGCGGCGGTGAGCAGCAGGGGCTGTTCCTCTGCCAGACCGGGATCAGCTCCATGCTCCAGCAGGAAGTGAATCATGGGTACATCGTTCCGAAAAACCGCGATCTCCAATGGCATCAGCTTGATGTATTCGCTGAGCTGGATGGGAACATCCAAATCCAGACCGCCCTGGAGCAACGTCTCCAGCTTGGGAGTGTCGTGGTCACAGATGGCGGCAGCCGTTTCCGGGAGGGTCTCCCAGCGGCCAATATATGCAATTTGGTACATAAGGCACCTGCTTTCTCGACTTGTACTCATTCATCCCCGAACCGCTCAGCAGCGTCTTTGTAAACAGTGATGCTCTTAGCCACCTTCTTTTTCTGGCTACGGATGCGGAAATAGTCCCACAGAACGCGCTTCAGTTCCGGGTTCTCCACCTTGAGGGGCAGCAGGCTGATGAACATTTCGTCGTAGCTTCCATATAGCACACCGCCCCGGTTGTAGGTCTGCCATGTCACCGTAGGTTTGCGGCCCTCTGGGTCCTTGGCCAAATCAAAGAGCCACCGCTCATCCAGATCCACATAGCGTTCAATCATAAACCTTGTGTCATAGGTTCCATAGCTATAATCCCCCCAGAAAATCAGAGCAATCATTCCATCCGGGCCCAGGCGTTCATAGGTCCAGTCTTCCGGATAACAGCGGTAATGGAGCATTCCCAGCGCATGGAACAAATAGCCTTTTTGCGGCGTATCCAGAAGGGGTGAATAGGTCTCGTACACCTGCTCCTTGGGCTGGGTGATGATCGCCTTCATAAAGACCGGCATCAGCCAGCTGCCGCCATAGCGTTCATTCAGCTCATCAGCCAATGCTTGCAGTCGCTCATCCGGGTTGCGGATCAGGGAGGCGGTAAGTACCACAGCGGGAATTTTCTCTTTTTCCTTGGGTGTGGCATCCCAAATGCGAAGCCCGTCCGTGATCCACCAGGAGGTGCAGTCATCATCGGAATAAACAGGCGCGCGTTTCAGCTGGGCGATCCGCTGGGTGTTCTCCGCCAGAAAGCGGTAGACCTCCAGCATTTTGGGCGAGGCTTTCCCCAACATCAAATGGAAACAGAAGTTCAGTTGTTCTATATTCAGTGGCTTTGTGTCCCCCTCGTCCAGCAGCTGGGAGAGAGTCTTCAGAATAACTGGGGCAATCTGCTCCGATACACAGTCGGAACAGGCATCCGACATGATATTGCTGCCCATCCATTTGCCCTTGACCAGCTTGGCCCACAGTGGGGCAGCAGGGGCATACTCCAGCTGCGCCAAAGCCTTTTGAGCAGCCGTTTTGCATTTGCCCTTTTCTGTATTCACAAGCTGGAACAGCAGTTCGCCGTTTGCTTCATCCTTGCCCAGCTCCAAAATGGCCTGTTCTCGCTTTACGCCCTTGGGAGGCAGTTGTTCCAAAGTCATCATTCATTTTCTCCTATCCCACAATGGTGGTTTCCTTGACGGCCAGATTGTCGTAATTCATGGCAATCAGCTTCTCGGCGGCTTCTGGGGTACACATGAACCAGGTGCTCACGCCCCAGGCATCCATCCTTGTGACGATGAAAAAGTCAGTTTCGGCAGGAATCGGATTTCTGGCGTCAAGATAGTGATCGGCGTAGAGATACACCAGATCTACCTCCCGCTCCGGAAGCCATTTGGCCCGGCGCACACGGGGCTTGCCGTTTTTCAGTGCCTTTTCTCTGGGGTTCTCAAACCACTCCAGCTCCTTGATTTGCAGGCCAGTGAAGGTATCCATCAGCCGCTGGGCAATCTCCCGGTGGGTAAACACGCCGCAGTTCCAGGAGCCCATCAGCCATGTCTGTATAAAATCCCCCACCTTGCTGCCGGGGGCAGGAGGTCCATAGACGCTCTCATCCGCCCACATGACTTCCATCTTTTCGCACTGATCCGGTCGGGGGCAGGATTGCTTGTTGCCATAACGATACATGATATTTACATAGCCGAAGTCCTTGCCGGTCCGGTCATGGCCGACGGCTTCTACTTTATAAGCGGTGATTGACATTGCAGTTCCACCTCCTGAGCCAGTACAAAGCCGCATAGCCCAAGGGAAGCGTCGATGACAAATACCCGGATGTGCTCCCGATCCATGCGCTCCCGCAGTTCCTCAATGCTGCAACAGGCGGGAAAGCCGTAAAGGATGGTTCCGCCCAACAGGTCGTTGTACTGTTCAAAAAAACCGTCCACGGTGATCTCGTCCATGCCGAAAAGGATGTTGTCCTGGATCACATCCTCAAACCGGTGGGCCAGCAGGCCGGTGAAGCGAACAGATACGTTCTCTCCGGCCTCGGTCTGGGTATCCATGTGCAGGGAATGGGCTTCAAAGTCAGCGCAGTAGCGCAGGACTCTGTTGTCGTGCAGATTGTTGAAGGATCGAATTACCATACTCATGCCAGCTCCGCGTCCAAGATCTGGACTGGTCTTCCTTTCTCGTTCACATAGTAAAGGGCGATATAGTCGATGCCGTCCCGCTTGACCTGCTCCCAGGGCATCCGCTCGCCGTTGATCAGTTCCACGGTATCCGCCTCATCCGGTTCGAAGTCTTCTTTTTCGTCCTCGTAGTCCACGCTGTACCCCAGCTCCAGCACCAGCTTGGAAGCGGGGATCTCATACCGCTTGAGGGGACGGTGTTCCAGCTCAGATGGATCATGTTCATCGCAGAACATATTGTCGTAGCCATGCCGTCCACCGTCAAAGATGACGAACTCCTCGCCGCTCTCCGGGTCACGGGCTGCCACCAGTCCGGGAGCCGCATCGCCATCTACAATATAGGATTGGGGCTCTCCTTTCACCGTGAGCAGATCTCCGTAATACCAAACCTCCAGCAGTTCATTGCCGGTAGTGGAACAGAGTGTCACGGTGGGCAGACGCTTCTCCGCCCACTCTTTCACATGGCCGGTGAGCCAAGTGGGATATTTCTCAGTCATCATAGTCTTTCTCCTCCTATTTCAATTTCAGTACAAATCCCCAGATGCTCACCACGATCAGGAGGACACCCAGCAGGAAGAACACCACCCGCCGGTATCCTCTGCTGTGGCGGTGGGCATCCCGCGTACCAGTGGGGTCGCAGAGCCAGTTCCAGTTGCGGATCGCCCCAATTAAAATCACGGCCCCGATGACCACCGAGGCAATATACCAATGCTCTTGCAAAAATGCTGTGACCTGTTCGCTGTTCATTTACAGATACCCCCCTTTACATCATCGGGAGTTTCCTTTCGGATGATTTCCTCCCGCTCTTTTAAATCCAGCTCCAGAGCTTTTTCCTCCTCCAGATATTCCTCGCAGTCCCGAACCAGCTTTTGGGCGGCTGGGTCATCCGGGACCAGGGCCAGCCAGCGTTTTGCGTATTCATAGGCGATGGCGGCGGAACGGTATGCCATCAGGCAGGAATAGCCCATCCGGGAGTTCCAGTAAGGGTCGTTCTCCCCCTGGGTGCGGACGGATCTCAGAAGATCGATGGCGTGCCGGAGAAGGTCCCCGTCCACTTCACCATCCGTCCCATGCGCTCCATGATCTCCCAGCACCGCCAGATTGCTGTAAGCCCGACTCAGCTTGACGGTCAGCAGATAGCCCCGCTCCTGTTCCGGGATAGCCTCGATGGCCTCAATACATCGTGAGAACTCGTCCGCATCATTCCACTCCTCAATCTGCTCCAGCAGCTTTGCTTCTTCTGCCTGATTCATCATTTCACCGCCTTTTCTGTGTCATCCTTTGCCTTTTTTGAAGTGTCCGCTGCCTCGCCAGGTGTTGACCACACAGGTGAAGATCTGACCGCAGTGTTTGCATCGGATCGTGTGAGCCATAATTTCGTCTGCCCATCCATCCTCAGTCTTTACCTTCTCCAGCGGACAGGTGGATTCCTCTGCCATCAGTTCAAATTCGCCTTGTCCTACCAACTGCTGGATATAGGCAATACAGGCCAGGTAGTCCTTGGGGGCATCAAATTTTCTCCATGTTTGAATGTTTCGGCAGTGCTCGCACATACAGAGCCCTCCTTACGCAAATACTTGCTGGTATTTCTCTTTCAGTTCCTTCGGTGCCGTCTTGATGGCCTTGCTGCCACCATTTTCGGAATCCTTTCCCCAGATGGCCCAGAGCAGGCTCTGCCAAGCGATGGCCCGGAATTTCGGGTCTTTGTTTTCTTCCGGCAGGAGATAAGCGGAAAACCGGCGCTTGATTTCCAGCAGCGCATCGAGGCTTTCCGCATTGGCAATCAGGCTGCGAAATTCCTTGGCAGGCTCCAACCACTGCATAGACAATGCACCCCGCACCAATACCCCCAGCGTCCATGGTTGAAACCCAAACTTCCGGATCAAGGCATGAAGGAATTTCCCTTGCAGAGAGGAGTGCTCGTCGTCGCAGAGATCCAGATACTCCGTTACCAGCGGTGCCCACCGTTCTCCCTCCAGCCCCAGAGCGAACACAGCAAAGGTGCCGGGCATTGCACAGGCTTCATCCGCGAGGTTTTGGTACCACTCAAACTCCCGCATAGCCAGACGAGCATATCGCTCCATAGCTGGATGCAGACTGGGGTACTGCACAGCGCAGGCAAAGAGCTGATTGACTCCCTTCTTGGGCAAGCCGGGAATGGGCAGATAGATTTTCTCCTTTCCTCTGAACTCCACCGAGTAACTGCGGGGAAATTCCTCCTGAGAAAGCACCGCGCACAGGTAGTCCAGGGCTTCATCATAGCACTCCTCCGTGGAATCCTTGGCGGTGATTCGGATAGTAGCGAAAGCGTCGTTGGCCGAAGCGGTCAGGTGCTTTGTTTTCCGTTTTTGGATGTTAGACGGTAATTTGCCGCTGCCATTGGTTTTCAAATCCTTTACTATGTCGGGGCGGATCTGGGAAACCAGACCAAGAATGTGTTCGGTTTTGAGAGCTTCAAAACTCTGTCCATACACCGTGTAGCAGACCGCCACATAGCAGGCAAAGTGCAGCAGCCCTTCGTCCACATCCTCCGGGCGCAATTCCGGCAACACCGTGCAGGGCGGAAAGACTGTAAAGCCATCTTCACGCTCTCCCACAAGGAAATAGCGTTCCTGCACCTGTTTTTCTATGTACTTCTCCAACTCATAGCAGATCTCTTGCCAGCCCACCAGCCGCCGCATGGCATCGCAGAGAAAAACAGCATCCTCGTTGGGAAATCCCTTCAGTGGCAGACTGGTCAGATAGCGTTCCAGCAGCTGATCCGGAAGGAAGGGCGTTCCATTATGGTTTCGCACCACGGTCGGGTAGGCGGAGTGATTTTCACGGGCGGTGCCGTTCAGCACATCCTGAATACAGATATCCGCTTCCGCCAGCACCTCTGGAGAAGTGTCCGGTTTATGAATCAGATAGTAGCGGTCATTTATGCCGTCGCGTTTTGGCAAACTCATGCTTGATCACCTCTGTTTAGACAATAAAAACGCCCTGCGACACCCTGTCACTTGGACAGGCTGACGCAGGGCATGAAAAGGCCGCAAGGGAGACGCCACATCCACCGGCGGATGTGGTTTCTTCTTCAGCCAAAATCAATTTTTCATATTTGAACAGAACAGCCATGGACTGTCCCAGTTTTTCTTCCATAGCAAGACCTCGGGTTACAAATCTCAAAATGGGTAAACTTTGTTACTCTATTATATCACATCATCTGTTTTCTTTGGAAGAGGGATTTGCTCCTCCGCCAAATTTGTGATGTGGATTTTTCCCTTTCTCTTTCCAGTCCCAGCATACTCCAGCAGTTCTTTGGCATTGCTGGCGGGATGCCGCACATAGGCGATGAGAAAATCGCTGCGCTCCACCATGTATCGGTTTGCTCGGATGATGGCAAGCCGTTTGGGGACCGCTTCCAGATCCGGCGGATAGAACAGGGCGTCGAATGCCTCCGGCAGATCCACCTTTCTGTTGACCGGGTAATATGGGGTCATCAGCATCAGTGTAATATCCGGGTGCGCTCGCTTGGCCTGTGACAGCGCCCGGATCACCAGACGGTCGAAGTTCCCATACTGTCCCACCACAAATTCAGCTACGCCATATTCCGTGATATGGTGTTCTATGGTTTCAAGCAAGGCTGGGTACACCTGGTCCGGTGTCTCCCTATGCCCTATAAAGAAGCAGCTTCCCATCTGACAGCCCTCATACACAGTCGCAGTCATATTTTATTGATTGTAATTCATAATAGAACTATAAAACCGACACCCATTTTAATGATTATATCACCAATTATTCGTTGTGTGAAGCGAAAGTTGATGATTTAAGTGCGAACCCGTGACGCTCCCTTATATTAAAATAATAAGTAAAGATTGGAGGGAGAGGATCATGGACGATAACCGCCGCTATGAAGCATTTGTGCGGGACCGCATCACAGAGCTGCGGGAACAGAAGGGCGTTTCTGAGCATCGGATGAGCCTGGAGCTTGGAAAGAGCGGCTCCTACATCAGAAGCATCACCAATGGAATTTCTATGCCCTCTCTCCGGGAGCTGTTCAACATCATGGAATACTTTGATTTGACGCCAACTCTTTTCTTTGCCCCCATGGACGATCCGGATTCCCTGCGTGGGATCATAGGCAGGAAACTGCTTGCCCTGCCGGATGAGGACTTGGAGAAAGTAGTTGTTTTTCTGGACTGGATCAAAAAATAGACGCTCCTGCTGGCGTTTGACATGAAAAATATGCCGCTCAGTCAGTTTCTGATAGTTTCTGACATGGGCGGTTTCTTTTTTGCGCTCTTGGGGGAAAGAACTTCCGGCTATTGAAATTTCAAGCTCTTTCCACTAAAATGGATTTCATCGTCTGTTATCAACCGTTCCGATTACAAAGCGAGGTAGGAAAAAATGAACCAAAAAGAAATCAATGAGCTGCGGCGCCGTTTTCGCCCGGAAAAAAGCGCCATCAGCCGTGTTTATGGATGCTATGTCAACAGCAGTAAAGAGATCGTTTCCGATCTGGACGAATCCCTGGGCATGATGCCGCAGGAGGAGTCCGAGAAGTATTTGAGCCTTTTGAAGAAGGGACTGTCCGGTTCCCTGGGGAAAAACCTCATTGATATCGTATTCTCCACTCAGCAGGTAGTGGACAGTGAGGAACACCGCCTGCTCACCACACTGCGGGATTCCCAGCTTAAGGACAACGAGGCCCGCCAGACCTTTTACCGCAAGGTAATTGACAGTCTGGACATGGGGGACAGCAGTTACCTGCTGCTCCTGACCTGTGACAGCTACGATGTTCCCCATCGGGGCAAGGATGATTCCCTGCAAGCGGATGCCTCGGATGAGGTGTTCACCTACATCGTCTGTGTTGTGTGCCCCATCAAGGAGGGCAAGGTAGAGTTGGGATATTTTCCAGGTGACAATGAATTCCACTGTGCTGCCGGGCAAACCGTCGCTCCTCCTGAGCTGGGTTTTCTGTTCCCGGCATTCGATGACCGGGCAGCAAATATCTATAACGCTCTCTTTTACAGCAGGAAGGCCAATGAAATTCACCAGGAGTTCATTGACGCGATCTTCCATGTGGAAGCGCCGATGTCTGCCGTTGAGCAGAAGGAAGCATTCCAGTCAGCTCTGAGCGATGCGTTTGACTGCAGTCTGGAAGTGATGCAGACTGTTCATGAACAGCTGCGTGAGAAAATCAAGGAGCACAGGGAGAGCAGGAGTTCGGAACCTCTGGAGATGAGTGCCTCAGAAATAGGGCAAATCCTTCAAAGCTGCGGGATTGCGGATGAACAGGTGGCAGCATTCCAGGAAAACTGCGGCGAGCAGTTTGGTTCGGGGGTTGTCCTGAATCCGGCAAACCTGATCGACAGCAGCCGCTTTGAGATCAAGACACCTGAGATCACCATTTCTGCTGATCCAGAGTATAGTTACCTGGTGGAAACTCAAATTATCAACGGGCGCAAGTACCTCCTGATTCCCGCAGAAGATGGCGTGGAGGTCAACGGTTTTGCTGTCGGCATTACAGTTGCACAGAAAGACGATTAAATTTCAAAAGCCGGACACAACGCAAGGCGGTATAACCTATAAGGCCAGATGTTGTTTGTTATTTTCTGTCTTAAATAAAATCCTTAGAGTGGGCGCTTCTGGTTGGTTCATCACGAACCGGGACTCGGTTCACATGATATGTAGACCCTCCCCTTGGCGGGAGGGTTTGCTTTTTACAGGCTATCTCACCAGACGGTTCCTTGCTTCCAGTGCTGATGCGCAGTCATGGCCTGTCAAATACTGTGCCGCATCCAGCCATTCCCATTCGCTGCATGCACCTAAAGGGATCGCGGCAGTGAGCCTGTGCAGCTGTTCACTTTGCTGGGACAGCCGAAGATCAGAAAGAACTCCGCATCCCATTTGATAAGCCAAATAATCCAGTAGATCGATCTCAACCAGCATTGGACACCTCCGTCATACCACATGATACAGATTGGAAGTAAGACTCCCATTTTCCCGCCAGCGTGGGTCCTTTTGCAGCAGACCGGCCCTGCAGAGATCATCCAGTGCCCGCTTGACCGTAGAGCGGGAAAGCCCCAACTCCAGAGCAATGGTTCTGATGGCCGGCCAGCAGCGTCCCTCGCTGTCTGCACGATCCTTGAGGTACATATAGACGCTCCTGGCTCTGTGGCTTAGATTGGAATTGTAGATATTTCTAAAGCTGTTCATTCTGCTTCCCTCCGTCAAGGCCGAAATACCGTTTTGCGGAAATCCGGTGCGGCCTGAATTCCCTGAGCCATACCGCCAGCGGATGTGCCGCCTCCCTGCGGCTGCTCACTATCCATTACAATCGTCCCATAGTGGCGGCGGATGATGGACTCCTCCAACTCCTGCTTGTCAGCATAGGCAACGAACCGCTGGGCCTTCTCCGGCACTTCATAGGGCTTGCCGAACCGGATGCCCCAGTCGAGGAACAGCCGCAGCTTGACCTTCATGGGGTGGACGCCGGTCTTGGCCACAATAAAGCTGCCCTTGGGCATGGACTTGAGTTCATCCGGGGTCATGAGGGGACGCTCCATCATCTGGAGGGACTGGCTGGGATCGTTTTTCCCGCGGGAGATACTGCCGCTCATCACCGTCCGGCTGCCCAAAGATTTGGACAGTTCCACCGCAGTCTGACTGGCCGGAGCGAAGCCGCCGTAAAGGTTGACCTGACAGTTGTCCACGATGATCTCAGAGCCCTCTTTTCCATAGTTTTTCTGCAGCTGTCCCGTAATACTCTGGACGATAGGCACCAACATGAGTCCTCTGGACCGGGAGGCGGAAAACATCAGCTCCAGCGACTGGATGGGCGGGCATGTCCCAAGCTCATCTGCAAAGAAGACCACCCGGTTCTTGAGCCGCCCGCCGTTCTCGTCGGCCACGGTGAGGATCTCCCGGTACAGATTTTGGAGGATCAGGCTGACCATGAAATACTTGGTCTGATCCTCCTCGGGCAGTACGATAAAGATGGCGGATTTCTCATTGCAAAACTTCTCCGCGTCAATGGCGGTGTCAAAGCAGAGGATCTGCTCCATCTCCGAGTCGAGGAAGGCGTTTAGGCGGGACAGTACCGTTGAGATCACGGAGGCCATGGCCTGCTCCGCCGTGTTGAGGGCGGACCCGGCAAACCAGCGGGCCTTATGATTAGGCGGGAGCTTTTCCAGCAGGAGCTGGAACTGATTCTTTCCCTTCACCCGGCTGGGGGCCAGCAGTTCCTGTACCAACTTGAACACCGACACGATGTGGCGCTTTTCAATGGGATTGCCGTCCGCGTCCTCGGTGGGCAGGTACTCGGCCACCAGCAGGAACATGGCAGTCAGAAGGCCCTCGGCGGAATCGTAGAAAAAAGCATTCTGCCCATACTGGGCGCTGTCGCCGCCGCTGGTGTTGATGAGGGTCTTGGCGAGGATCTTGGAGTATTTCTCTGCCTTGGCCTTTGCCGCCAGGTTTTTGGGGTCGGCTTTATAGATATCCATGTACTTGTTGATCAGATGAAGCAGGTTGTTGCCGTCCGAGCGGGTGGGATTACGCAGATCCAACACGGCGATTTGGTATCCGTAGCAGTCCTTGGCAATACCGGCATAATTGCGGAACAGGTCGCCCTTGGTATCCGTGCAGAGGAAGGACATCCCGCTGGCGAGGGCATATTCGATGTTGGGGTACAAAAAGAACGCGGTCTTTCCGGCGCCGCTGGCGGCGGTGACCATGGCGTGGATGTCATCGGTGTCCACCAGAGCTGTAACATGGTCTTTGGGCCCTTCGCAGCCAAGGACAAGGCCCTGCTTTTCCGGCAGATGCTCTCCCTTGCGCCACAGCTCTGGTTCAAAAGGGACATGGGCATAGGTCTGCCGAATCTCCTGTTTGGTAGCCCAGCGAGCAGTACCGTGCTGGCCGTCGCCCACAGTCTTGGATTTGATCCCGTCAAGGGTATAGTAATGAGAGAGAAACGCGAGGCCGCCGATCACGAGAAACATGACAGCGCCTACCACGATAAGCGTTATAACTTGCGTTGGCACATGATCCTCCTTTTGATATCTACGCCTTAATATCAGAAGGGGATGTTCAGTTTCCGCTTTGTCTGCTATAATAAATTGGTATGAGGTGATTGCTTTGATTTGCGCATGTGACCATTGCTACTATCTGTTTGAGGCGCCGGAATTGCCGGAGCAATGCCCGGACTGTGGAAAGCAGGCAACCCGGCCAGCCAATAAGCAGGAGCGGGCAGAATATCTCAGCAGACAAACAAGCAGCCAGGAAGAAGCGGAGGAGTGGGACTGAGCCATTCCTCCGCTTTGCTGCTTCAGGCTTAGGCCATCACTGGCTCAGCTTCCCTCTGGGTCTTTTCCTCTTTCTGCCGCCGTTTGATCTCGTCGGCCTCGTACTTGACCGGCACCTTGGCACAGGAGATGGCCAGCTCCAGCCATGCGCTGGCCACCTCTTTTTTCTCTGCCTGGGTACGGATACCCCGGCAATTGTTCTTGGCCAATACGCTTTGGAATTGCATGGCGATCTCATCCGCCCGGTTCTTGAGGATACCCCGGTTCTGATGAGGCAGGATGTGGCTTTCTAAAAACCGGACGCCCTGCTCAGTGGTCAGCGCGGTACCCATCTGTTTGCACTCCCGCAGCACCACCGAGAGGGCCAGCGCCGCCATGGTTTCCATGCGCTCCATCGCCTGGTCAAAGCGTCCCCAATGGAGGTCGTTCCGGTACCGCAGGAGCAATCCGGGAAACTGGTAAACCGCCCGGTCCGGCTGAACTTCCTTGCACCTGGCTCCGATTCGCCGGCAGACGAGCCCCGCCACCGCAAACTGCGGATGCTCCTCGGCGGGCTGGGCCTCCAGTCCATGCCGCGCTTTCAGATCCTCATCCCAGTCTTTGTATTCGGATTGCAGCGGGGCAATTTGAGAATAGCCATGCTCTCGGAGAACTTCTGAGAGCCGGCCGACGGCCTCGATTCCGGCGGCATCATGATCCAGGCAAAGGATGGCTTTCCGCAGATTTGGATTTTTCTCCAGCATCCACAGCATAGCATGTCCCGCCGTACCGCAGAGAGCCACATAGCTGTGCTGCTGCCAGCCGTCCGGGTACAGGGTGAGAAAGGCAAGCAGATCGATGGGGGCCTCGAATACATAGAGGCGGTCGCTGGTACCGACCCAGTGGAAACTGCACCGCGTATCACTGCCCTCTATGTTGCCCCGGTAGCTTTTGCCTTGGGTATAGAGCCCCCTCTTGTGGGCATGACGGGCAACGCCGCGTTCATCGAATCCGACGAACACGGCGTTGTGATACACCTTTGTCTGATCTATGGACAATTCCCGGCTCTCATAGATCAGTCCCTTCTGTGCGAAAGCGCTTAGTACCTCCCGGCTGATGTGCCTCTGCTGGAGCAGATAAGCATATACCCGCCGCATGGTCTGGTTTGAGGGAGGCAGGGCAAATTCCTTTGGCGGCTCTTTTTCTTTTTTCTCCGCCGGTACATACACCTCCCCCTGTTCACCGTTGAGCAGACGGGTCACTGCTTCAGGGTAAGTCAGGCCGTAGAAATTTTGGACAAAGGAGATTGCATGGCCACCCCTCTCTGCAGCATGATCGTACCACTCATTCCCATGCACAGTAATACTGTGATCCGAGGTGAGGCGTTTGTCCTGGCCGGAGGAGATGAGTTTCTCTCCCTGCCGGCGCAGGAACTCCACCAGGTCAACGGAGTTGGCACGGAGTTTTTGGTCCTCTGTGAAGTGGATATATGGCATGCTACATCCCTCCTCATCAAAAAGAGGCCGCAGTATGCGGCCTCTCAAATCTGTGTTAATTCATTCAGTTGGTTGGCATCTTTCGGAGCTCTTGGACTTGATCCCGACGCCCATAGACCACAGCGGTAGTGTGACTGGAAAGGTGCCTGAAAGGGTAACTGAAAAAGAGAAAAAGATTTCAGAACTTCTTGTTGAAGCTCCAGAGGCTATTAATGGGAGTCCGCAGGTTCATACCTCATATGCCTCTCACTGATTCCTTCCCTTGAGTTTCCGGTGGAACAGAACAGGTCTGCACGGGATTGGCTTTTGCCTTTTCAGCCCTTGAATGTCTTTTGGCTGCGCCAATAAAATCTGCTGTTTAAACTGCACTTTCTGTTTCAAAAGATTACCTCCCTTATAGCTGCATTTCCGGCTCATGGTCATCCGCCTTGTGGCCCTGAGCGATCTTCTTCGCCTTGATTTTTCGTAGGAGCTTCCGATCCACCGCGACCCGGACGCCACCGGAGGGCGGTGGTTGGTTTTGCTCCTGGAAAATGTTGGCCAGATGGTGGAACAGCGAAATGACGGCCGCCACAGGAGGCTGGCCCAAGCGGTCATCCATGTGTTCCAGGAAATATTGAGCATATTCATTGCCCCGATCCGCTGCCAGCTGGAACCACTTGATCGCACTGGATCTATCTTTTGGGACCTCCTTCCCAAGCAGATAGAGCTTGCCGAGGGCATACTGGGCGTATTGATTGCCCTGTTCCGCTGCGGCGGTGAGCCAGCGGATGGCGGCTTTCACATCCTTTGGCGCATCTTCCCCCTGGAGCAGCAGCTTGCCCAGGCGGTACTGGGCAAACTGGTTCCCAAGTTCCGCAGCGTATGTGAGCCATTTCAGTGCGGCCGCCGGGTCTCTGGGCAGGGCTGCGTCACCGGCAAGATACAGCTTGCCAAGAGCAAAGGCGGCGAAGCTGTTTTCCTTCGTTGCCGCAAGTGTGAACAGAGCCACCGCCTTTTGAATGTCTTTTTCCGCGCCCTGACCATCCAGATAGATTTTGCCGAGCGCGTATTGAGCACAGTCCTGGCCGGCTTCCGCCGCCTTTGTCAGCCGCTCCAATGCCTGGGCTGTCTGCTCCGGTGTAGAGGATGGATCATTGAAAATCATCCGGGCCAGTTGGTACTGCGCGTGGGGATTGTCCAGTTTGGACGCCTGTTCAAACCACTCCCTGGCTGCCGTCTCATCTTTACCAGTCCCTACACCATGGAGGAGCATCCATCCGATGCGGTACTGCAATTTATCGTCATGGCTCTGCTGCTCCAATTCGAGAAATCCGGCGAAGGCTTGCCGGTACCACTGTTCCGACGCTTCGGCGTCCTTCTCACAGCCAATGCCGTCCCGATACATCTTTCCTAACTCGTAGGCGGCATAGGGGAAGTCCTGCTGTGCAGAGGCTGTGTATAACTCCAGCGCCCGCGCATCGTCCTGTTCCACACCCTGTCCACGGCGAAACAGGCCGGCAAGGGAATATTGCGCATACTTGTACCCTTTGTCTGCGGAAAGTTGGAACCACCGGGCGGCATCACCATAGTCCTGCTTACAGCCGAGGCCCGTGGCATACAGTTTGCCGATCCGGTACTCCGCATAGCGTTTTTTCTTCTGCCTCTCAACAGCGTGGAAAGCGGCCAGCGCCTTGCTGTACCACACATGGGCGGTCTGCATATCAATCTCCCGGCCCAGCCCGTCCGCAAGCATCCGGCCCAGATCGTGCATGGCCAGCGCATTGCCTTTTTGCGCCTCCTGTTGGAACAGGGTAAACGCCTGCTCAAGATCCTGGGGCTGATCCTTGCCGCCAAACAAACAGCGGCGGGCCAGGCGGTACTCATCGCTCCAGTTCATCTGCGCTTTGGCTGGCGCAGACACCGTTTTGTCTGGGACATCGTCCGGTGGGAACTCCGAGAAATCATTCCAGTCGTTATCAGGCTGGGGCGCCTCCGGCAGCGGCGCTTCTTCCTGGTCCTCCACAGGGACACGGTCTTGCTGGTCATCTGGATGGAAAACCTGCTGGCGCGCCCCCAGTGTTACCGCTTCCTCAATGACGATGTTTTTGATCCGCTTGAATTCCTTCTGCTGGGAAAGGGGAAGGCGTGGAGGCAGGTCGTCCTTGTAGGTGCGCAGCACATCTTCCCGCAGTTCATACCACAGGGCATAGGCTGCGGCGACACATGGCTCTTTGGTCAGCTCGTCCACAATCTCATCCACCACAGCCTTCAGCGGAGCCTTGAGGTAGCCGTACTGCTTCCGGCCTCCGGTGTGCCGCAGGCGTTCCGCCAGATGCTCCATGAGCTTCTCCATGCGGTGGTTGACCACGGCGCCGCTCCACATCTGTTCAATCAACTGCTCCAGCACAGAGCGGGCGTCCTCATTCAGCGTGTTCCTACTCTGGGTCTGCTTCTGGTAAAGCTCCGTCAGCTCCTGCCGGAAGATCTCTTTTGCCAGTCCCGACTTGATTTGGGCGATGCCCTGCGTGGTGAGGAAGCCTTTCGACGGATCGGCGCTGTAGCAGACCATGTGGATATGGGGATGGTGTGCTTCATCATGGAATGCAGCGTACCACCGGAAATCCTCCCAGGGGATCTTCGTCGCCTCCGCCATTTCCATGGCATACTTGGAGAGCAGTGCTTTCCATTCTTCCGCCTTGTCATAGCCGAGGCGGGCGGCGTCTTCCCGCCGCAGAGAGATGATGGGCAGCCACACATTACCGGGGTGGGCCGCGACCGCTTCCGCTACCTGCGCCAGTACGAGCTGATCTTCCTCGCCGGTAAACAATCCATGGGAACCGACGCGCTGGGCGCGGGGGCGGGTGGCGATGTACTTCAGATAGTTATCCTTCTTGGCGATCTGGTCATAGTTGTCCTCCAGAGCGCGAGTGATGAACTCCGATGCGTTGGCGCGTGTTGGCTCGGCCGCATAGTCCTCGTATTCAAACATCCCACGGCTGAGCGGGAAGTCCCGCAGAATCTGTTCCACCATCTTTTTCTGCTTTGAGGTGGCCGGCCACTCACTGCGTCCCGGATCGATGCGCTCCACACCATTCCGTGTGGCCATATATTTCACATAGTTTTCAAGATGAGCGGTGGCGGAGGAGGTACCGCCCTTGATGTAGGGGCACTTGAAAATCAGGCGCGGCACAGACTGTCACCACCTTTGTGCATCACTCCACGCCCCGCTGGTAGTCGATGGCGTCCTTGAAGCTGATGCGCCCATTGGTCTGCTTCACTTCACGGACGGACCGGGCGCGGAGTGTCTTGAGATCCTCGTCACTGATTTCCATGCCCGCCGCCAGTACATTCATCATCATGTTGACCTCCACCGCCAGTTTGAAGAGCAGGCGGGCGATGCGGTTCTCACTGTCCTGGACGGTCCCGCGCATGGCTGCCACCAGTGCGGGCGGCAGATATGCTGTGGCTTCCTTGCCGGAAACATAGCCGGCATAGAAGCGGATTGCCTTTTCAATAAACTCGTTCTGACTTTGACAGTTGTCCCTTGCACAAAGATTTTTGACCAACTGCTGGTTTTCAGGCGCAATGCGCAGAGCGAACTTGATTTTTTCTCTCGCCATACTTTCCTCCAATCAAAAATCCCTGACCTTTGCATGGCCAGGGATTCGTCTTTTTGAGTGACTTCTTTACTTCAAAGCTGAATGCCGTCCATACTTTGATTTTGTGCATCTTCTTCTGTCCAGATCCCTGTTTTAATGCCGGATAAACGCTGGAGTGATGGGCCATTCCAGCCGTGGTGACCCCCGGTGTGATCCCATCCCCTGAAAAGTGACCCCCGCAAAACCGTTCCCCGGCCCGCATTGCGGGGCGGTGTGAGCCGAGCGGGGGACGCTTTGCGACCCCCGCTCTTTATCCCGCACTATTTTCGACCCCTCGGTCCACTTCGTTCCAAGGAGCGTTCGGCGGCACAGCGGGAACCGTCCATTTGTCTGCTTCTTTGAAATAGCCGCACAAAGCCCTCAAAAATCCTCCAACAGTGCGGCAGGGGTACGGATGCTCATCTCCCCAGGAAAGGGCACACAGGGCCACACAAGGGGCAACTGTGGGATTAAAACGGCAAGCACCGGGCAGCATCCATGCCGCCCGGTGCTTTTGTTTTCAACAGGACACCATTCCCATTGTGGATTTTTCATCTTCCGTTCTTTTAATCCATTCTGT
Organism: Vescimonas sanitatis; assembly: GCF_049060325.1. Classification (NCBI taxonomy): domain Bacteria; kingdom Bacillati; phylum Bacillota; class Clostridia; order Eubacteriales; family Oscillospiraceae; genus Vescimonas; species Vescimonas sanitatis. The sequence goes on from NZ_JBMGPW010000010.1 coordinate 108,729, forward strand.
CATACTTTGACACTCCATCAGTACCATCGCCAGGTTGAACATTTCCATGCGTTCATTCAGCGTGTTCAGGTGAATCGAGGTTTCGAAGAGACCCTCCAGTACCTCGATACATTCCATGCCTGTCCAGTTGAGTGCCAGGTCTTTGTTTGGAGCGGATGAGGGTTCCGAGTCTCCCACTTCAACTCTCTGTACATATTCCCGGTCTTGCTGGATGAGGTCAAATTGCTCATTTGCGTCCGAATCGTTCAGCCCCCAAACCTTTCCAATCAGGGTGATTGCCCTCGCATATCCTTCTGTGGGAGCGTTGCTGCCTCCCATTTCGAGAGCTGCGCGGGCCTCTTGCGCTAATTTCTCTTGCAGGAATTTTGCTTTTGCTCGATTCATTTTACTGCCTCCTTTGTTTGTTTTGGTTCGTTGCCAGCCACTACAATGCCACGGTTTCGGCAGGAAATCCATTCAGAGAAACCATCAAAAAACAGGCTTGATACCTGGCTATGACGAACAAACCAGCTCCTCAGCGGCTAAATTTTGGCGAGTTACATCTTCAGCCCCAGTGTTTCAGTGCTCTCCATCTCCATCAGGCTGTCGCAGAAATCATCCAGCGAGAGGCCAGTTTCTTTTGTGCAGTAGGCATCCATTTTCTCCCGCAGCACCGCTTTTTCGTTATCATCCAACCGGTAGGTCAGTTCCTCATCTCTGCTATCCTCCCGGTGGAGAATGAGGTCGAGGGTGTCACACACCTGTCGATCTGCCAAAGAGTAGTTGGCATAAACATTGAGCCAATCACTGTTTTCATCCGTTACCACATGGGTTCCAAAAACCTCATCCACATCAAACCAGCAGGAGAGATAAAAATTCAGCGCCCCATTTACTTCGGAAATTTCCCCATCGAACTGGAGATCATCAGACCTTAGACGGCGGCTTCCCTGGAGCCCATCCGGAGCAACCTCCAGTCTGCTGACCTGTTTGTCATCCAGATATTCAAAGAACCGGCGCCACCGTTCATCCTGGCTGAGATCCGATTTTCGGTAGGCTTGGTAGGCGGCTGTGGACACATCTTTGATGTGGAAGGTCTGCCAGCCATCTGAAATATGGAGACAGGAGAGCAGCCCTTTGTCCAAATCAATTTCAAATATCCCGGAGACCTTGCCTGTGTTTTCAAGGCGGAGTTCTGCCAATTCACGGAACCGCTGCGCCGGGATCTCCTCTGCATGGTCAAATACCTGGGCGAACTCTCTGGGGGGGGTGGTAAATTCGTTTCTCAGATAACGCCGCAGGAACACGGCTACTTGGAGAAACTCCCGGCCATTTTTCTCCATGAGGATGTACTCCTGCCCGTGTTCCCGGATGTGCATCGCACAGAAAACCTTGCGGGCTTCGGCTTCCTGTACCGCTGCCAGCCGCTCCTTTTTGATGCGCCGGTCAACCTCTTTCTGGCGTTCAATAGGGACTCGGTCGCTGTAAACTTCAATCAGATAGTTTTGCAAGACCTCCTCAATGTCGGTCCCATCCTGTTCAAGGATTTCCTGAAGAGCTTCCCAGCGATAGGGATCCAGCCAAATCTCAGCCGGCATATCTGTTCTCATCAGGTGTCCTCCTTCTCCAAATCCGAAGCAGGGTGGGTGGAGCGGCTGAGCCTGGAGCGGGGCTGTTCCTCCGGTTCCGCCATGCTTTCAATGTACTCTCTGGTCTGGGATGGTACATATTTCTTGTAGAGTTTTTCCATGAATGCATCCAGATCCGATTCCAAAGAAGTGCCGTTCTTTCCCGCATAAAACTGGAGGGCCTTGAGCTTCTCCTGTTCATAACTGACGGTGATGGTCATTCTTTTCATTGGTTGTCCCCCCTTACATAAAGTATTCCAGAGCGTGAGTTGACCGCTGAGAGTCGGCAACCGCCTGGTCATAACAGGTCAACAGCTCAGGCTCGATCCCAGTCAGCGCCACCTCTACACCATAAGCTCCCTGTTTGATGGAGGCTACACGCGCATCCAGAAGAGGGGCAAACTGTGCTTTGCCCTGGTCTGTCAAGGCGGCGAGATCTGCGGCAGGGATAAAGCCGACATCCGCTGTCTGGTGAACCAGATACACATCGTGATCGGGCAACCCCAGGGTCACCAAATTCCGTAGGCTGATGCCTTGCTCCAAATGGGAATTGGCAATCATGCGGGCGCCTGGAATGAAAGCAGCGTATCTTGCCCAGTCATATCCCTCTGAATTGACCAAGACGCCATCCTGACTTCCTTCCCCTAAAAACAGCACGCAATGCTCCACGCCCTCCTCACAGCGCATCAGAGATTTATGTGCCGTTATCTGCGGCTGGTCATCCATTGGCCTCTGGAGAAGGTTTTCAAACGAAACGGCATCCAGCTCTACTACAGCTTCTACCTGACACGGCGGCGGCAAAAGCGAAGATGGTTTGCGGTTTAGAAACGCATGGAGCTTCAACATTTCTGGCTCCTTTCTACCATTGGCAGGTAATCAGCGCAATGCCATGCCGGGTTGGTGGGGGTACACTCACCACAGGCAGCCTCCTCATTGGGGCAGTTGTTTTGTCGGGCACAGCGGGTGCAGTCGCAGACCTGACAGGTGGATATCAGATTTCTTTCCATAGGGATCCCTCCTTACTTTGGATATATCAGGTTGATGGAATTATGGCAGATAGCTTCTCGGATTTTGTTTTTCGCCGTTAATCCGCACCTCGAAATGCAGATGGTTACCGGTAGAGCGCCCGGTCGAACCCACCTCAGCGATGATATCCCCAGCCTGTACCTGCTGCCCCTCAGCTACCAACAGTTTGGAGCAGTGCGCGTAGAGTGTGACGAAACCGCCGCCGTGGTCGATCATCACATGGTACCCATAGCCGGTGGTGGAGTAGCGCACCAGGTAGACAGTTCCAGTGAGGGCGGCCCGGATAGGTGTCCCCTTGGGCATTCCCAGATCGATGCCGGTGTGTCCGGCACCCTTCCCGGTAAATGGGTCTTTGCGCCAGCCAAATTCTGAGGTCACCACACTCCTCCAGCTCTCTCCGATGGGAGAGCAGAAGCCATCCGCGCCGATGAACGGTGCGTCGGAAAGAGGCAGGCCATCGCTCCAGATGTCAAACTCAGAACCATAGGTGGGGGCTGGCCCACCGCAAAGGATACGGTAATAGATCTCGGTGGCGTTGGCCTGATCCTCTGCGGTGATCTCCGTTCCCATCTTGGAGCGGATGTTTTCATAGACAACAGAGAGGTCGCGGATGGGTACCGCCACTGTGTAGGTTTCCTCCACCTCGACCTCGTTGCCGGCGTCATCCACCTCGGTGACGGTGCGGGTGCGCTCCTCATAGGTTATGAAACAGTCCAGATACTGCTGGTGCGCCCGCTGGCTGGGCTGCTTCTCGCCGAAGTAAAGAGCATAAAAAACGGCCTTGACCCTGGTCTGATCAAGGCTATCGCCATCTTCCATCTGTCCGTCCAACTCCGTAGCACTGCCCTCCAGAATGGAAAAACTATCCCGCATATTCTCGATATGCCCTCGGTAATCCTCGGGTACAGAGTCGGAAATCACCCCGCCGTGGAAGCAGAGTTCCAGTGCCGTAGTATTGTGGTCGGCAGTACCGGAAAGCAGAGAACAGAGAAGCACCAGCAGTATGATGATGGGGGAAAGAATAGCCACTATGACCCAACCGACAGCTTTCCGGGCCTTTTCACTGTTCAGAACTGCCGCTGCTGCTTTTGCCAACATCGCCAGAGTCGCAGGATCAGCCAAGGCTCATTCCTCCCATTCCTGGATCCTGGCCCTGTGCTCGTCCGAGATCCAGCTGCTCCCAGTGCTCAGACAACTCCGCCGCTGCTGCAGCGGGGAGGTCATACCCGATAGTCTTCGTCCAGGACAGGAACTTCTCATAATCAGTGCCTTTTTCCAGTAGGAGCTTGGCGGCTCCCAGCAGATCAGCCTGAATGCAGGCTTTGAGGGCAGACAGATTGGTGGGCTGAATTTTCATTCCATCTCTAATCAGCTGTTCCAATTCCCATGTGTCACCTCGCTGGGCATATTGCCGGATGACCTCGCTGGCCCGGCCTGTGATGTCAATGCCCTTCCTGGCCAGAGTAAATGCGGCGCGGCTATCCCGATTATAGACTGCGGCCAGCATCAGTTCCGCAGGTGCGGCGGCGATCTGCTCATTTGTGGCGTAATCCATCATTTCTCTGCCGATATAAGGATTCAGGGAATATGCATCCCGGATCATCCTGCCCACAAAACCCGGCTCCATCTCCAGAATGTAGGTTTCTGCCTGATCCATCAGAAAACGCAGGCGCTCCACATCTCCGGTTTTCACTGCAAGCTTTGAAGCCAGTAGATAGGATTCGCTGCCGAAGTGGTCACAGGCAGCCATGAGGAGGATCATCATCTTGCTGCCAACCTCACCGGACCGACCAGCAGTTTGGGTGAGAAGGTCGTCACTATACTCCAGCACTTGCGTAAGCAAGCTCTTGAAGGCATCGAGATTTCCGTCCCGCACTGTCAGCGTTATCTGGTCATAGTCGTTGATCTGGAGGGGGAGGCGCCCCATCTGGTCAATGTACTGGGTGATGCCTCCGGTCATACGGCGCAGGAGACTTTCTGTGTTTGCAATCAGCCCCAGATACTTTTCATGTTGTGTGATGAGGGCGTCAATGATAGTTTTCTGCTCCTCTGAACTAAGGTGGAAGACCCCGCTGGTTGGGACCTGGCTTTCCCCAAGACGAATATATCTGGCATGGGTTGCCCCGTCTCCATGGAAAGCCTTTGTAATAGCGGAGGAGATAAGGAACATATTGTCCAGATCATCACCACTCTCGCCTAAAGTCTTTCCGGTGATAAAGCCCTTGGTAACAGGATTCCCATCCTCATACCATTTCAGGTACACATCCAAATAAATACCCTCACTCGCACCATAATCGGTGGTGCAGAAGATATCTGCGCCCTTGGGAATCTCCCGTCCCTTCTCCCACTGTTGATCCAGCAGGAAATATTCGTCAGGTAGGCAACCCATGTTCTCGAGCTGTTGCCGCAGCTCCTCAAAGACCTCCTGGCCGGTGCGCTGACCAATGTATTCACTTCTGCTGGGGTCCTCTTTGCTGGGTACCCAGCGTTCTGTTTCAATGATTTTCATGGCATCCTCTTTTCTATGGCAGTTCAGGTTTCTCAGATTCAAGCCGGCAGGCACAGGGCAGGTCCTCATCGGAAAACGCGCCGGGGATCACCATTTGGTTTTCGTCCGCAGTGATAAAATCCCGCCATGCCCAGTCTCGCCCCAATCCTTTTACAGAGATAAGATTCGGCATTGCCGTCTCCTCGATAGCCAAAGCTCTGGCCAGCAGATCCGGATATCTGTGATATAGCGTCCGGATCTCCCGCCGCTTCATGGAGGGGCAGAAAAAGCACGATGATTTTCCGGGGAGAGGCAGCCCTGCGCTCTGAATTGCCTGAATACAGTCTGTGCGTCGCCAGCCCCAATCCATCAGGGGGTATTGCTTCTGATACTTTTTATCCAGCAGATCATGGGCTACCGCCCCCTGTCTGCGGCGTTCCTCTCCGGCATCATACCCAATAAATTTGACCACCTTTTCTCCCTTTGCCCAGGTATCCAGGCAGGGCTGGTATTGGTTGCAAAACCGCTCCTGTGGGGCCACCTTGTGTTTGAGGGAGCAGCTTTTCCGGCCATAGGCGATGGAAGGAAGCGTCCCGGAGCGGAGGCACTCCTGTTCCAGAGTAAGCCTTTGCCCACTTTTCTCCTGATACCAAACGCGGGTAATGGGTGGCATATCATGGCTTTTCAGCCAGCGATCCATGATTTCCAGATACACATAGGTGTGCGGCTGCTCGCCGCCGGGATCTGCAAATAAAATGAGGTCTACCGGGATATGGTGTTTCCACAGGCCAATCAACATGGCAGTGCTGTCTGTCCCTCCGCCATATCCCACCACATTCATCGTCCGCCTGCCTTCCCGAACAGCGCCTCCTTATATGCAGGGGCGTGGACCTCCAGCAGATACCGTTCATTTCCGCAGCGGTAGAGACAGACGCCCCGTTGGGGGAAACGGATGAGGTTGTACTCCGACTCCTCCAGCTGCAGGGCCTCCATGTAGAACTTCTTGTCCACAGCGCCGGCATTGAACAGGAACTGATGGGGCGGGATCGCGAAGAGGGGTTTGGTCAGCTCCCGGATCCCTTCCTGGTTGAAGTCCTCCAGATTCTGCGAAGCCAGCAGCATGGCAGATTCCTTTTTGCGGACGCGCTTGAGGCAGTTGCGGATATACTCAATAATCGTGGTGCCTACAGCTACATTGTCCGACAGCCAGATATACAGCTCGTCCAGTGCCGCTACTGTATTGCCCTCAGTCAGCAGTTTGTCGCTGAGGTAGGACAGGACATTGAAGAGCATGGCGCTTCGAACATTCTTACTGGCCTGCAGGAGTCCTTTGACACCGAAGACCACAAAGCGGGAGGAGGTCACATTGGTGTGGCCGTTGAAAAACTTGCTCTCCGCCCCTTTGCACATGGAGTGGAGGCCCAACAAAATTTCCTGCAGAATGGCGGCGGTGTAGAGCTGATACTTCCCTTCATCAAAATTCCTGTACTCCTGCTCAATGAGCGCGTACAGGTCAGATAGGATGGGATAATCCTCCGGGCTCAGGCGGCTGAAGTCGGTGCTGTCGCTGATGCCCCATCTTTCGTAAAGCCTGCCCATCATGATTTCGATAACATCAATCTGGCGGTCGGTGAAGCTCTTGTAGGAGCGGAAAAAGTCCCGCAGAAAACTGATGTGCTGGGACAGCCGGGTGGACTGGCGGAATGCGGCGGGGGCGTCCAGATCCTCCGGGCTGCCGCCATCGTCCCAGCATTTGGGTTCCAGCGGGTTGATCCGGTACTGGCCGCTCATCAGATCCAGGAAACAGCCGCCCACCGCTTCGCACATATCCTTCTGCTCATGCTCTACATCCAGGCTGATGGCGGATTTCCCGGCCTCCAGCAGATTGAGGAGCAGGAGCTTCATCAGGTAGCTTTTTCCCTGGCCGGAGTTGCCCAGAATGAGGATGTTGGCTGAGGTCTTATCATCATCCCGCTTATCAAAATCCACGATGACATTGGCGCCGTATTTATCCTTGCCGATGTAAAAGCCCTGGGGGTCGGTCTTGCCGCTGTAGTTGAATGGATAGAGGTTGGCCACTGAGGAGGCCGGAAGCACTCGCTCAAACTGAGAGCCGAAGGCATTGTGGCCGCTGGGCATGACTGATACAAAGCCCTGCTGCTGGCGGAGCATGAGCCGGTCCACATTCAGCTTAGAGCGCACCAGTTCAGTGAGTACCTCCGTTTGCAGGAGCTTGAGCTGGTCATAGCTCTGGGCAGTCAGCTCCAGATATACGGCGCAGTGGAGGAGCGGCTCCCGGTTCCGGTGCATGGCGGAAACCAGAGTGACCACATCCTGCAGGTTGCTCTCTGCAGTTACCGTCTGCTGGAGATCATCGGTGGAGGAACGGCTCATCCGGTGCTTGTTGGCGGCGTTGTGGATGATGCGCTTCTCCTCGGCCGGGGTCACCTGGCGGGTGTAGATACGCAGGGTGATGCCATCCTTTTCTCCCAGATGCCGCAGAATGGCCTGCTCATCCGTGGCGGTAGGATATTCCCGCAGCGCCCAGACGCATCGGTAAGTGTTCCCGCACAGGTAATGGTCCACATTGAACTGAATGACCGAGGGGGACACCATATCAAGAAAATCCTTGATCTTCGCATCCGCAGGCATCTGCGCGAGATAATTCTTTCTGCTCTTTGCCAAAATTGTGATACCTCCTGTCCGGCCGGCAAGAGGTATTCGTGGCATGAAAGATGGCCCGGAGATATCTCCTGACGGCCATTTTGTCTGGTTAACGGGGTGCTTTAGTCATCGAAGATGACCCAGCGCTCCCCGTCGTAATCCTCATATTTTTCGGTAGTCGCATTCTGCTCCAGATAGACCCCCAGCATCCTCTTACGCTCCTCTGCGCTGGACAGCCGGGTCTTAAAGCCTTGGTCCTCCAGATTTTTCTGGATTCGAGAGAGGTAGGACTGGATGTCCGAATCCTTCTCGTTTTTAAGCCGGACGATGACAAAAAACTCTCTGGCAGTTGCCATTTGCACCTGCAGCCGGTCAAGCCCCATCATGTCTCTCTCCAGCAGTTTGCGGATGACCGGAAGCTGCTCCTGCTCCCGAAGCTGGCGGTAGTGTCGCTTATTATCCTCAAAACTCTCCTTGGAATTGAGGGCCAGCATTTCGATCTCCGCCATCCCTTTGAGGACAGTCATCAGGGCATAGATCCGGCTGCCGATGGATTCCGGGGAGTGGACGGAGAGGTTGGTGGGTTCTATACTGAAAAACACCAGCTCTCCATGACTGGTGAGTAGTCCATACTCCGTGATCTTCTGGATGTCAATCAGCTCCCGGCTGGTCTGCCGCTGCTGTGCGGCATTCTTCTTTTTTCTGTTCATTGTTCATTCACCTCGCTTCGGTGTGTATTCCCCAGTCATAGGTCTGCTGCCGCAGGACGAAAAACTGGAGCGCATATCGGATAAAATCAAGGATGCTGGTATCCTCAATGCGGATAGAGAGAAACGCATAAGCCGCCGTGAACACGATTGGCAGGATGAGGCCGAGTTGGGCAAGGGCGAACACAGAAATAAGGCACCCAATCCCCACAATGCCGATGTCCCGCAGCTCCCACAGCCACAGCATGGCCTTGGATTTCAGATTATCAGGGTAAATATACAAGCTCACACCTCCACCAATCACATCATAACCATAGAGAAACCAGAGAACTCCTCCTCCAAATCTTCGGTCAATGGCTCATCCTCAGAGATCTGCTGGCCAGCGCCCACATCGGAAAGGGCTTCATCTGTTTCTTCCTGCGGGATTTCCGCTTCCTGCTCCGCAGCCTGTTGGCTTTCCCATCCACTCACTTCCTGCTCGATCAAGCCAAGGACAAAGTCCCTCTGAGACATAGAGTCGTGGGCTGCCAGACAGCCCTTCACTCGTTCAAAGAGCTCACCGGGAACCACAACAGCCAATGTGCGTTCCTTTTCACCCTTTCCAACGGTGTTCAGGCCGGAAGAGATTCCCTCTCCTCGCTCCCATTTGGTCAGGGCATTTTCAAGCAGGCCCACTACAAATGCCTTTTGAGAGAGGGGCTTGTGGGCCTCCAGATACTGTTTGACCCGCTGGAAGAGGGCCTCCGGCACCTGGAAGGCCAGCGTCCTGTCGCCTCCGCGGACGGCAGGGGCAGGAGCGGCAAAGTGTGCGGTCAATACCTGCTCCAAATACTTGCCCAGAGTCAGTCCAAGGGACTCCTGCTCTGTCCGCACCTTGTTGTGCAGTTCCTCCGGGATCTGACCGCATAGGTTTTTGAATTTTTCCATGATCTCCGATCTCCTTTTTTGAATTTACAATGCGGGTGGATTGAAGCAGAGAGGGACTACGGCCTGGACCAGCGGAAAATATGGACAGTCCAGGCTTTCATCCGTAAGCAATTACTTCTTCAAAAAATAGGCGATCCCCCGCAGGACAAAGTCTACACAAGGGATCGCAATGGCGTTATGTGAAGCTCAACATAACAGTGTTTATTAGGACAAAGCCATTATGTTAATGATGGGCACAAAAATGGCATGAATACAAGGCTTCTTGGGATTTTACTGCACATAATACTCCACATTTCAACCTTTAATCATAGCAGCTAAAACCTTTAAAGTAAGGGCTTACTTTTTCCGCTTGTTCAAGTAGAATTGTCATTGTAATAGGAGAAATTTCTACATGAAGGGCGGTGGGTATATTGCCCAACAAGCTAATCAAAGACCTCATTGACAAAGGTGCAGTAACTCTAAAAGAACAGGGATATTCCATACGCAGTAGCGAATACACCCTATTGACATGGAAGCAATTTCAAGAGTTCTGCAATAAAAAGGGATATGAAACATATTTGCCCTCGCATAAAGATGAATTCATCACAGAACTCGGCAAGTGCACTCCACCTTTAAGGCAGTCCACAATTGACCGCAAAGCCGGAAGCATGAAAATGCTTGATCTGCTTGCCACCAAAGGTACCTGGGGAAAGGGGATGCTCAATCCTCTGCAAGAGTTGTTGCCGGAATTCAACTCCTTTCTTGATGCGCAGGAAGAATATCTCATCAAAACCGGTTATTCAGAATGCACCAGAGAAACGATGCGAAATTATATCTCCGTAGTTATGCGGTACTTTCAGAATGCTGGTATAACAAAGCTGGAAGAGCTTAACAGCTCACATGTGTCGGCATATCTGCTGACTCTGAGAGGCCATGCAAAAAGTACAGTGCGTTGTGAACTCAGCCGACTGCGGAAGTTCCTGTCGTATCTGTATCTGCTTGGATATACATCCGAAAATCTTGCACCTCATGTACCTGAATATCGTCTGGGACAAGCACAGAGCATAATTAAAATCTGGGAGTCAGAGGAAATCAATGCAGTATTGGAAACCGTGAACAGAGCCAGCCCAAAAGGAAAACGAGACTATGCTTTCATTACTATTGCCGCTGAACTTGGTGTGCGAAGCAAAGATATCTGCAATTTGAAGTTGTCCGATATTGACTGGGAGCTTTGTTCAATCTCCTTTTTGCAAAGCAAGACGGGCAAGCCGAACACACTTCCTCTCAGCGAAAAAGTGGGATCTGCTATTATTGACTACCTGCATATTCGTCCGCAAACAAAATGCGAATACCTGTTTGTCAGTTTGAACCCTCCATATGGCAAGATGAAATCAATCCATTCAGCGTTCCATAGGTATGTCGCGCGTTCAGGGGTAAAAGTGCCAATTCATGCGCATCACGGCCTGCATTCTCTTCGGGCAACCGTTGCGACAAAACTGCTATCTGCCGATGTGTCTCCAGATATCATTTTTTCATTTCTTGGCCATTCGGACCGAGAATCTCTGGGACATTACATCCGTCTGGATATTGAAAACCTGCGTGAATGCGCCCTGTCGTTTGAGGATGGTGATCTCTTATGAGCAGAACTTACGAGTACAGAAGCGGACTGGCAAGTCAAATAAGTGCTTTTATTGCAGAAAAGCGGGCCTGCGGATGTAAGTATGAAAAAGAAGCCAAAACCTTTCAAACATTGGACCGGTTTCTCGTAGAACAAGGAATCAATACTCCAGTGTTGCCGGAATTGGTCGTTGAGAAATGGATTGAAAAGCGGCCCAATGAAAAGCGTAAAAATCAAAAATGGCGGCTTAATTTCACAAAACGCTTTGCCAAATATCTTCAATTGAATGGCTATGCCGCGTACTACCCCGAACTTACCATTTCATCTCGAGATGATGCTGACTTTTCCCCCTGCATTTTTACGAGCGATGAGTTGGCACGTATTATGAAATATTTTGAAACGATGGTTCCAAGCAGGCAATGCCCTACTGCGCACCTTGTCTTTCCTTTGCTGTTTAAGACTCTGATCTGCTGTGGATTACGTGCCGGAGAGGCAACCCGGCTCCGTGTAAAAGATGTAGATCTTATAAACGGCGTTTTGCAGATTTGGAAAACAAAGCATGACAAACCAAGATATGTTCCTCTGTCTAAAAGTCTGTGGGCGGACTACGAACAATATTTTGAAGAAATCCATGCGGAAAGTTCTGGTAACAACTATTTCTTCCCCAATCCCCGAAAAAGCTGCTACCATACAACCACAGTCT